>PLMC01000037.1:8073-21481 GCA_003141495.1 Bacteroidales bacterium | reverse complement strand
AAAGAGATCCGGACTTTCATGCCGAGGTATGGTTGTATAAATGAAAGAAGAAATCAGCTTCATGAAGTAATACGGCTTTCGGGTATGAATCTTATTATCGATGATACTGACCATCCGCTTATAATCAAAGTTGCCTCGATTCAATCGGCCAGGATGCAGGTCTATTTTATTGATAATGACGATTATTTCCAGAGAAAACATGTAATTAGTGATGCTTCAGGAAGAGAATTTGAAGACAATGATGAAAGGGCACTTTTTTTTGCCAGAGGCGTAATCGAAACTGTTAAAAAACTTAGGTGGGCGCCCGATATTGTGCATTGCCACGGATGGATGTCAGCCTTGGTACCGGTTTATCTGAGAAGCATATACAATGATGATCCCCTTTTTCATAATTACAAAATAATCTATTCTATCTACAATAATGATTTTAAAACTCCGTTTAGATCAACATTCGCGGATAAACTGCGATACGATGGGATAGATGGGGAGAACCTTAAAATGGTTAAGAAACCAGATTTTGTTAATGTGTCGAAATTGGCTATAAAATATTCTGACGGAATCATTATCGGAAGTGAGGATGTAAATGAAGAATTGAAAAAATACCTTATCACAGTTAACAAACCGGTTCTTGAATTTAAGGATGAGTCCGAATATATTGATGCCTATAATGATTTTTATGACAAGATATTATAATATTCCCAATCACACTCACAGAATTGTTTCTGTCTCTCAAAATTTCTTTAGATTATTATTCGCATTACTCTTTGCAACGATAGCCGTCTCTAACAGTTCATGTAAAAAGGAGGTATTGAAAATCGGTGGAGATATTCTTCCCGCAGGCGATTTTGTCTCAATTAAATCAATAGATACGTTAAGCATTTTCTCTTATACAATGTATGATGATTCGGTCAGAAGTGACCTTCCTTCAGTTTCTTACGTGGGGCATGATTATGATCCTTTGTTTGGAAGCACTACGGCAGGATTTGTTTCTCAGATAAGACTAAGTTCCAAATGGTATCCTCAACCTTTTACTGTTGATTCGATGAAATTGTATCTGCAGATATTAACTGTAAAGAATGGTGGAACAGGCGGAGTAAATACTTTAAGTATCTCGGAGATTTCAAACCAGTTTTATGTTGACAGTGCATATTATCCAAATACACCTATAACTCCTGCCGGTTATAATATGACCAATATTGTATTACCTGCAATGAGAACCGACACCATAAACGATATAGTTCTGTCTTTACCAGGCAATGGTATATCATTTGGGAATTATCTTACTCGCGACACAACAAAATTATTCTACAATAACAATACACCTGATTTCAGATCTTTTTTCAAAGGATTGTACTTCCAGTTGTATTCAACAAGTTCTGACCCCTACCTTATTTCTTTAAGTCTTCAGTATGACCAGACAAACTCAATCTATCATAATTATTTTGTCTTATTCACACATGATAGCACCGGTACGTCCAATGAATACTCTTTCATTCTTGATGCACAAAATACGAACGCATCCTTTAACACATTTTCACACGATTTTAGCACAGCAACCGTTGGGAATCATATGGAGCACAGAAACACAACTTACAAAGACACGCTCTCTTACCTGCAATCTCTCGGCGGAGTTTATACAAGGATAAGTTTACCTGGTCTTAAAAAGATAAAAGAGGATGTTTCATTTAGCAAGATTGCAGTTAACAGAGCAAAACTTGTTGTCCCGGTTCATTTCGAACCTACAACCAGTAATCCGTATATAACCCAGAATGTGCCATCTCAGTTATATCTCAGATACAGAGCAAAAAACGGAACCAGATATACAGTGCCCGACTATTCACTTGCTTCGTCAGTAGATCTTGCTCACAGCTTCTTTGACGGAAAGCTCGATTCAGTAGCCAAGGTTTATAATTTTAACATACCTGCTTTTGTCCAGGCATATCTCGAAGATGCTACAAATAATGTTGAACCGGAACTGGATATTTTTCAGGTGTCAGGAACTAAAAATGTTACTCTGGAAGCTAACAAAAGCAAGACTCCTGTTAAATTTGAATTTACTTATACTAAGTTCTAGATTTAGTGGACCAAAATAGCTACCTTTGTGATTACAATCTAAAACTTTTACATTTATGTGTGGAATTATAGGTTATATTGGATCAAAACCTGCCCGGGAACTTATAATTAATGGTCTGAAAAGACTGGAATATCGCGGATATGATTCCGCCGGAATGGCTCTTGTAAACGGGGAGGCCAAAATATTTAAATGTGCCGGCAGGGTAAAAGACCTTGAGGATCTTGTTAATAAATCGAGCTTTGATGGTACAACAGGAATGGGGCATACCAGGTGGGCCACACATGGCGAACCCAATGAATTGAATGCTCATCCCCAGGTCTCCTATAAAGGCAATTTCATAGTTGTTCATAATGGGATAATTGAAAATTATGCACGTATCAAGAAACACCTCGAGAGCAGAGGTGTAAAATTTGCAAGTCAGACTGATACAGAAGTTCTAGCTAATCTTATGGAGCACATGTACCTTGAAGGTGATCTCACTGCTGAACAGGCAATTACTCTGGCTCTTAACAGGGTTGAAGGTACCTACGGACTGGTGATAATCTGCACTAAGGAGCTCGACAGACTGTTTGCTGCAAAGAAAGGAAGTCCGCTTGTTATAGGAGTGGGAGACGGTGAAAATTTTATTGCTTCAGATGCAACTCCTATTGTTGAATATACACAAAGGGTAATCTATATGAATGATGACGATATAGCAATTATTAAAAAAGATGAACTAATCCTCAAATCAATCAGAACTGAAAAAATCCAACCGGAAGTCAAAGAACTGGATCTTAAGATAGGTGAGATTGACAAAGAAGGTTTTGCTCACTTTATGCTGAAGGAAATTTTTGAACAACCACGGGCAATTCATGATACCTTCAGGGGCAGGATACTACCTGATTATTCAGGTGTGATGCTTGGTGGTTTGCATAATGTTATTGAGTCGATGGCCCAATCGGAAAGGATTATAATAATCGCCTGCGGTACCTCATGGCATGCAGGATTGGTTGGAGAATATATTTTCGAGGAGTATACCCGTATTCCGGTTGAGGTAGAATATGCCTCTGAATTTCGTTATAGGAATCCTATAATAAAAAAAGGCGATTTTGTAATAGCAATAAGCCAGAGCGGTGAAACAGCCGATACCCTTGCTGCTGTAAAACTTGCACGGGAAAAAGGAGCCAAAGTAATAGGAATATGTAATGTTGTAGGTAGCAGTATTCCACGCGAAACTGATGCAGGTGTTTATACACATGCAGGTCCTGAAATCGGCGTAGCATCAACAAAGGCATTTACTACCCAGGTTTTGGTCCTGGCAATGATGGCATTTGAAATCGGACATAAGAAAGGAACTATCTCCGATATTACATATAAAGAACTTATAACTGAACTGGCAACCATTCCTGTCAAAGTTGAAAATGCCCTTAAAGTAAATAGCCAGGCTTTAGAACTTGCAAAAGTTTTTCAAAACACACATAACGCTCTTTACCTTGGAAGAGGATATCTCTTCCCTGTTGCACTTGAAGGGGCTCTTAAACTGAAGGAAATATCTTATATCCATGCTGAGGGTTATCCTGCTGCAGAAATGAAACATGGTCCGATTGCCCTTATAGATGAGAATATGCCTGTTGTTGTCGTTGCAACCAAAGATGATACTTATGAAAAGATTGTAAGCAACATACAGGAGATTAAAGCCAGAAAAGGCAATGTAATAGCAATCGTCACTGAAGGTGATGAAATAATCAGTAAGATGGCTGACTATGTTCTGGAAGTTCCTGAAACACTTCCTATCTTTTCCGGGCTGCTTGCGGTAATACCCCTTCAATTACTTTCATACCATATTGCGGTGTTAAGAGGATGTAACGTTGATCAGCCCAGAAATCTGGCCAAGTCTGTAACTGTCGAATAAATAATATTAATTGTTCCGGGATGAACTTGAGAGATGATTTCAGGAACCTGACAGAGCCGGAAACCACGATTTTAATTTCTAATGGTTGCAGTTGCGATGACTGGAACCGTGTTTTTGTTAAGGAAGGATTCGACCCTGAAAAGTGCATCAATGTGATCTTTTCAGGCGATATCAGGCTCGGTGTTTTCAATGAACCTTTTATTGATGAATCGGGAATAATCATCCAGAGCGGTATTCTAAACGCCAGACTTCACAATTGTTCGATCGGATCTGATGTTATAATTAATAATATTGGTGATTATATTGCAAATTATAACATTGAAGATAAAGTCGTAATTAAGAATTGCGGGAAAATACGTACTGAAGGTATTTCGACTTTTGGAAACGGAACAACAGTAAATGTACTGAATGAAACCGGGGGAAGAGCAGTTAAGATCTGGGACAGGCTCTCAGCTCATGAGGCATATATTATTGCCTTATACAGGCATAGGCATGAAGCTGTCAGAATAATTGAGAAGATGGTTGAAGATTATTCCTTAGCTCATTCATCCGGAAGAGGAACAATAGGACAAAATTCAAAAATATTCAACACCAGCAATGTCCGTAATATAAACTTTGGACCCTCCAGCTATGTTGAAGGAGCAATGATACTTAATGAAGGATCGGTAAACAGCTCAGAGNNAGTTACTGAATCGACTTTGATAGATAAGTGTTTCATTGGACAGGGTTGTGTGCTGGCAAAACATTACTCAGCAGAAAATTCCCTGTTTTTTGCCAACTGTGGGGGATATCATGGAGAGGCATGTTCAATATTTGCCGGACCATATACGGTTACCCATCACAAATCAACATTGCTTATCGCCGGTATCTTTTCCTTTATGAATGCAGGCAGCGGTTCAAACCAGAGCAATCATATGTATAAACTTGGCCCCATTCACCAGGGAATAATGGAAAGGGGTTCCAAAACAACAAGTGACTCTTATCTTCTCTGGCCCGCTCGCATCGGACCTTATACGCTTATAATGGGACGTCATTATAAGAATATGGATACTTCATCTCTTCCTTTTTCCTATCTCATCGAAAGTAATGATGAGAGCATACTTGTCCCGGGAATTAATCTCAGAAGTGTAGGTACAATAAGAGATGCACAGAAATGGCCCCTCCGCGACATGAGGAAAGATACTTTCAAGATCGACCAGGTAAACTTTAATCTCCTGAGCCCTTATACAATCAGAAAGATGTTTAAAGGGAGGGAAATCTTACGAAAGCTAAAATCTGAATTTTCTCCCGGAACAGCTTCATTTTCATTCAATAATATGATAATATCCGGACCATCCCTGGATCGGGGTATTAAACTATATCAGACCGGAATAAATAAGTTTCTAGGGAACTCATTAATAAAAAGGCTTGAAAAGTGTGAATTCAAAACTAATGAAGAGCTTCAACATCGGCTCGCTCCTGACCTCTCTCATGGTAGTGGAGAGTGGGTTGATATGGCAGGATTGATAACACCAAAGAATGAGGTAGACAAGCTTCTGGAAAATATTGAATCTGGTAAAATCGCATCAGTTGAAGAGCTGGCGCAATCATTTATGGTATTGCACAATGCATATTACCAGTGGGAATGGACATGGGTATGTGAAAGAATGGAAGAAGAATCCGGAATATCTGTTATGAAATTAACGGCTAATGACGTTATAAGAATAATTGAAAATTGGGAAAAAAGTGTTATTGATCTGGATAACCTTCTCTATGAGGATGCAAGGAAAGAATTTACCCTGTCGTCGATGACTGGATTTGGGATTGATGGGAGCGCTGAAGATAAAAAGCTTGATTTTGAGGAGGTGAGAGGAGAGTTTGAATCAAATACTGTTGTAGCAGCGATTCAGGAACATATAAAACAAAAAAAGTCTCTTGGAGACGAGTTAATAAACCGGATGAAAAAGATNNTAGGGGACCAACCCAGTTCTTTCTGCAATTTTGAGGAGTCAATTGCATATCTCAGATCATGTCCGGGCCTGTCTTTCACATACGTAATCAGCTTTTCGGATGTGCCTTTAGCCCGATTAAGTTTTTTATCCATTATTCTGCAAAGAAGAACGATCAGATCAAGGTTTTTCCATTCATTATTACCACCGATGTTATAGGTTTCCCCAACCTTCCCGCCATGAAAAATAAGATCAATTGCTGAGACATGATCTTCAACATATAACCAGTCGCGGACATTCTCTCCCTTCCCGTAAACAGGAATAGGCTTATTATTTTTAATATTGTTTATTGCAAGAGGTATAAGTTTTTCAGGAAACTGGTTTGGCCCGTAGTTATTTGAACAATTGGAGATCAATGCCGGAACTCCGAATGTATGATTATAAGCTCTTACCATATGGTCGGAGCTTGCCTTTGAGGCAGAATATGGGCTTTTGGGATCGTAGGCGGTCTCTTCTGTAAAGAGTCCTTCTTTGCCAAGTGATCCATAAACCTCATCTGTCGAAATATGATAGAAAAGTTTTCCTTCAAAAGAATTTTTCCATTTGTTAAGAGCTGCATTAAGCAGATTTACGGTTCCGACGATATTGGTAAAAACAAATTCATCGGGGCTGGTTATTGAACGGTCGACATGCGATTCGGCTGCAAGATGGATTATCCCTTCGAAGTCATACTTCTTAAAAAGATCCAGAACGGATTGTTTTTCAATGATATCAGTCTTTTCAAACTTATAATTCTTTTCATTTTCGATATCAGTGAGGTTTTCCAGGTTACCCGCATAAGTCAGCTTGTCGGCATTAACAATTAAGTATTCAGGATATTTGGTAACGAATCTTCTGACAACGTGTGAACCTATAAAACCTGCTCCACCGGTAATAAGAATGGTTCGTTTCATAATTATAACTTATTATTTCTGAACATCTTTTCCCAATCCCAGGCTGTTTTCATAGCTTCATCGAGGGAACTTAGGGTTTTCCAGCCAAGTTCTTTATTCGCATAGGATGGATTGGCCCATATTTTTTCTATATCACCGGCTCTTCTTCCTACAATCTTGTACTTCAGTTTAATTCCCGAAACACGCTCGAATGATTTTATCGCCTCAAGTACTGAAACCCCTTTTCCGGTACCAAGGTTAAAGACTTCATAATTCGTTTTGCTTTTACCTTCAATAAGTCTTTTTATTGCAATTACATGTGCTTTTGCAAGATCTACAACGTGAAGGTAGTCCCTTATACATGACCCGTCGGGGGTGTTATAATCATTCCCGAAAACTTTAAGTTCTTCCCTTATACCATATCCTGTCTGTGTTAAAAATGGTACAAGATTTTCCGGAATACCTCTTGGCAGTTCACCTATTAAAGCGGAAGGATGAGCCCCTATCGGATTAAAATATCTTAAAGAGATTGCTTTTATATTCTTATCACTTACGGTTGTATCTCTTATTATAGATTCACCTATCTGTTTAGTATTTCCATATGGTGAAGTGGCAGGTTGCAGCGGGGCATTCTCAGTAACAGGGAGCTTTTCAGGCTGTCCGTAAACAGTGCATGAGGACGAGAAGACCAGGCTTGGTATGCCATGGTGTTTCATAATGTCCAGTAGATAGATCAATGATAAGAGATTATTCCGATAATACTCAAGAGGTTTATTGACTGATTCACCTACTGCTTTATAGGCTGCAAAATGGATAACAGCTGAGATGTCATTGTTCTTCTGAATAAACCTGTCAAGTTTTTCCTGGTCACACAGATCGAATATTTCCAAATGAGGTTTAACTCCGGTTATTTTTTGTATTCTGTCGACTACAACTGCTTCGGAGTTGTAAAGGTTATCAATTATTATTGGTTCGAAGCCCTCCTCAATTAGTTCAACTGTAGTATGGGAACCTATATATCCGGTTCCCCCGGTTACCAGGATTTTCTTTTTCATTTACAGACTCCAGTATGTTTGATTTTTAATTTTTCCGCGAAGAACGCCCTTAACATCAACAACGATTCCATCTTTATTAAGCAGAGGTGTAAAGAATGATTCATCCAGTTTTAAATATTCTTTATGGCTTACAGCAAGGATAATAGCGTCATACTTTCCTGAGGGTTGTGCTTTAAGATCAATCTGATATTCTTCTTTAACCTCATGTTTCCCTGCTCCCGGATCGATAACATCAACTGATATTCCAAAATCATCAAGTTCATTTATAATATCCATTACTTTTGAATTGCGGATATCTGTAACATCTTCTTTAAAGGTCATCCCCATGATGAGAACACGGGAACCCTTAAGATTCTTACCGGCAGCAATTATTTTCTTTACAGTTTGCTTTCCTATATATCTGCCCATACTATCATTGATGAACCTTCCTGAATCGATCATTTGGGGGTGATACCCCAGAGCTTTGGCCTTGAATGACAGATAATAAGGATCGACTCCTATGCAATGGCCCCCAACCAGCCCGGGATAAAATTTAAGGAAGTTCCATTTTGTTCCTGCCGCTTCGAGTACTTCAAAGGTATTAACGCCTAGTCTGTTAAATATAATTGAAAGTTCATTCATAAAAGCGATATTAATGTCGCGCTGGGTATTTTCAATGATCTTCGCCGACTCTGCAACTTTAATTGAGCTAGCCCTGTGAACCCCAGCTTTGATGATAAGTTCATAGGTTTTTGCGATGTTTTCGGCAGATTCTGCATCGCAGCCGCTTGTCACTTTTACAATTTTGGTCAGCGTATGATTATTGTCGCCCGGATTTATTCTCTCGGGAGAGAAGCCAACTTTAAAATCTATACCGCATTTTAATTCGGAATATCTCTCCAGCACAGGAATACAATCATCTTCGGTACAACCTGGATACACAGTTGATTCATAGACTACATAATCTCCTTTTTTTAAAACTTTACCGACTGTTTCAGATGCTTTAAGAACAGGAGTAAGGTCAGGCAGATTTGTCCTTGTTGTTGGTGTCGGAACTGCAATAATATGAAATGAAGCAGTTTTTAAATCTGAAGGATCGCTCGTAAGAACGATATCAGTATTTTTAAATGCATCAGCTTTAAGTTCATTGCTGGGATCTATTCCTTTTTTCATAAGCTCAACCCTTTCAGGTTTGATGTCAAAGCCGACAACGCTGATTTGCTTTGCAAATTCAAGAGCGATTGGGAGACCGACATAGCCAAGGCCGATGACTGAAAGTTTAGTCTCCTTTTTAATTAGTTTGTTATACATAGATTATATTGTTTTTAAAATTGGATTATAATCCCCCTGAAGTCCGACAGGTTTTGAATTTCTGATTGTGTATGCAGTCTCAACTGACTGACGTGCTTCTTTAAGGCCGAATCCTCTTCCTGCAAGTATTTCTTTGTAAGTCAGGGTATGGAGGTCGGCAAATCCTTCACTGAATTCTATCTCCTCTCCATCCACTGTGATAGACCTGAAAGTCCTTTTACCTGCCTCTTTATATTTTACCGGAATATCATCATAATCGAGGCTAAGGAACCATCTGACTCGTGCATTTTCAAGTTCGAGGTATCCTGCAGCTTTATGAGGTTCTGAGATATGAACAATATTCTTCCGGGTATCGCCGAAGATCCAGCTTAACATATCGAAAAAATGAATACCGATATTGGTTGCCACACCTCCTGATTTCTGAATATCTCCTTTCCATGATATTGAATACCAGTTTCCCCTGCTGGTTATATATGTCAGGTCAATATCATAAATTTTCCCTTTGGGTCCATTTCTGATCTTTTCCCGCAGTTCCAGTATTTTCGGATGAAGACGAAGTTGAAGAACAGTGTAGATTTTACGTCCCGTCTCATTTTCAATCTCCTGCAGTGCCTCTATATTCCATGGATTAAGTACGATCGGTTTTTCACAGATTGCTTCAGCCTGATGGCGCAAAGCAAACCTTATATGAGAATCATGCAGATAATTTGGAGAACAAATGCTTACATAATCAATTTTAGTCCCAGTCCGTTTAAGCTTGTCAAAATGCCTGTCGAACCTTTCAAACTCCACAAAAAAATCACTTTCAGGAAAATAACTATCAATTCGTCCGACGCTGTCAAACTTATCTAAACTGGCGAGCAGGTTGTTTCCTGTTTCCTTTATTGCGTGAAGATGTTTTATAGCTATATAACCTGCCACACCTATTATCCCGAAATTTTTTGAAGAATTTGTCATGCTCAAATGCTTAAGGGGCGCATAAAAATACTAAAATATTTTAGAAACTTTGCCATCCTCAAGCTTGTATCTCTCTCCACTTTCAGGACAGGAGGCAAATCCGGCAGTATTAAAATTAAGTTTGTGACCATATTCACTCATCCAGCCGGTCTGTCTGGCAGGATTGCCAACAACAAGGGCATAAGGTTTAACCTCTTTTGTAACAACGGCGCCCGCACCGATAAATGAATAGTTCCCGATTTTATTTCCGCACACAATTGTGGAATTGGCCCCTATCGAAGCTCCCTTTTCCACAACTGTTGTAGAGTAACTGTCTTTCCGGATTATTGCACTTCGGGGATTTATAACATTTGTAAATACCATTGACGGACCCAGGAATACGTCATCTTCGCACGTAACACCGGTATAAATTGAGACATTATTCTGAACTTTGACATTCTTTCCCAGTTTTACACCGGGTGAGATGACTACATTCTGTCCTATATTACAGTTTTCACCAACTTCAGATCCTGTCATTACATGGCTAAAGTGCCATATCTTAGTTCCTTTTCCAATTTTACAGCCATCATCTATGATAGCTGTTTCGTGGGCAAAATATTTCTTCTCCATTATGATAATTTATCGAAGAACTCCAATACATTAGTTGTTATATAATCAAGCTGATCCTTCTCCATATCGGGGTGCATCGGCAATGAGAGAACCTCTTTACATAGCGATGTTGTTACAGGGAAGTCATTATCATTATAACCAAGGTAACTATAAGCTTTTTGTACATGAAGAGGAGCAGGATAATAAACCATTGAGGGAATTTTTTTTGATTCCAGAAATTTTTTCAGCTCATCTCTTTTATTGCTTTCCACCTTGATTGTATACTGATGAAAAATATGGGAAGAATAACTTGCTCTTTCCGGTACGGATATTGAACGACACCTGGCAAATGCTTCGTCATAGAAATCTGCAACCTCTTTTCTTGCCTTATTGAATTTCGAAAGGTGTTTAAGTTTTACCCTGAGTAATGCAGCCTGAATCGTATCCAGTCTTGAATTAACCCCAATATTGTCATATTGATATCTTACTTTCATCCCATGGTTAGCGATACTCCTGAGTTTCCCGGCAAGAGTCTCGTCATTAGTATAGAGAGCTCCTCCATCACCATAACAACCCAGATTTTTAGACGGGAAGAAAGATGTCGTACCGATGTGCCCTATAGTTCCTGCTTTTTTGGTGGTTCCGTTTTTAAAGAGATAATCAGCGCCGGTCGCCTGAGCAGCATCTTCGATAACAAAAAGATCGTGTTTTTTAGCAAGCTCCATAATGCCCTCCATTTCAGCACATTGACCAAATAGATGGACGGGAACAATTGCTTTAGTTTTAGGAGTGATAGCTTTTCGGACTACTTCCACAGAAATATTAAATGTCCCGGGTTCCGGATCAACAATTACTGGTTTAAGACCAAGCAACGCAACAACCTCAACTGTCGCTATAAAAGTGAAATTTGTTGTAATCACTTCATCTCCGGGTTTCAGGCCGAGAACCATCATAGCTAGATACAGTGCATCAGTTCCGTTTGCACAGGAAACAACATGTTTTACACCCATATATTCCTGAAGTTCTTCTTCAAATAGCTTAACATCCGGACCTTTGATAAAAGCTGTTGACAATAGGACTTCTTTAATTGCATGATCTATTTCCGATCCGATCTTTTCATACTGGGCCCTAAGGTCTACCATCTGTATCTCTCTCATTTCATGCGAAAATTTGGAAATACGAATATAATATTTTTTTTAGAGAATTGCTTTCAATGCCTCTTTCCTCGGCATACTTTGAAAGAGGCCTACTATCAACGACAAATACCCCCTCTGTATTTCCCCCCAAGGGAGGAAAAATACTCATTGTTTTAGCAATATATGCCTAAATGTAAGAGTATTATCGCCGCCTCGGGGGAGATGTCCTGTCCGCCATGTGGCGGACGGGGCAGAGGGGTTTTACAGCCCGTCCTGAATATTTATTGCAATTAACTTTTTTTTATTAAATTTGTAATAATTAAAACAAGTACTGAGAGTGGATATAACAGCTTTTATAAGGGAATTGTTATTCGGACACGACTGTGTGATTGTTCCCGGGTTTGGTGGTTTTATAGGGAATTATTCGCCGGCCAGGATCGACAAGAGTACCGGGACGTTTTATCCACCTGTAAAGCAGATATCCTTTAACAGGAATCTGAATCATAACGATGGCCTTCTGATTGGGAGGATCTCCATGTCTTTAAAAATCAATTATGGTGATGCCCGAAATTTAGTTGAAGAATTTGTTACAGGGCTTCGAAAGAAACTTGAAAAAGGAGAGAAAGTTGTTTTTGACAATATAGGAAGTTTTATCAACAACCAGGAAGGTAATGTTCAGTTTGAACCTGACGGAAATGCAAATTATCATCTTGATTCTTATGGTCTTGAGCCTTTCCAGTATTTACCTCTTGAAGGATATGATGTAAGAAAGCGAATCATCAGGCATATAGAAAAGGATCCTGTAAAACAGGCATCAAGGAGAAAGGCACTCTGGAGGGCAGCTGTGATTATTCCACTTCTTTCCCTTCTGGTTGTTGTTCCGTTGAAAACTGATATATTCAAGGCAAAAGTAGAAACTTCAACCATGAATCCGCTTGTGACGGCTGAAATTGAAAATAATAAAAAGGCTGTGGATGAGGGCAATAACACTGAATCGCTAAGAGCGGAAGAAAAAACCAAACCAATCTCTGATGAAACTACTCCTGTTGAAGCCGTTGTTCCTGTTGCATCAGAAAAAAATGCTTATTATGTAATAACGGGTAGTTTCAGATCAAAGGAAAACGCTTTTTCGCAAGTAAATATGTTGAAAGAAGAAGGCTTTACTCCGGAGATCGTCACTGCTGATAACGGTTTTTACAGAGTCTGTGCTATGAGGTGCAGCGATCTGAATACCGCTGATATCAAAAAAGACAGCATCGTGAAAAAATTCCCGGGGACCTGGGTATCGAGAAAAAAATAGAGTTTAAATTTTTCAAATATTAGCCGTTTCTGATGAAGTGGCTTTTTTATTGTATGATTGCCTCTCCCCAACCCCTCCCCCAAGAGGGAGGGGCTAATATGAGGAAATGAAACAATTCCCCATTCTCTCCCGGGAGAAGGGGGTTAGGGGGATGAGGTCATCTTATTTTATCATACTCCCGTTATTTACCTTATCAGCCGGAGAGACTATTACCAGCTTCCCGTTTTTATCTTCAGCCATCAGAATCATACCTTTAG
>PLMC01000037.1:0-8015 GCA_003141495.1 Bacteroidales bacterium | reverse complement strand
TACAGATTCTTTTCCCGGAGTGGATTTTGTATTTGTCTCCTCATTAGCTTTTTTTGTAGCAAGGAGCTTATCTACCTGACGGGTAATTTCTTCATCCTCAACCTTTTCAAAGAGCAATTCAGGTTTGTTAATTACATGTCCCGGAGCAAGCAGGTCCGATTTACCGGCATATTCCCATTTTAACTCATTCAGATTAATCAGCATGCGCAATTTTTCCATCGAGAAAGGAAGAAAGGGTTCACAGATAATAGTAAGATTTGCCGTTATCTGGAGAGATATATTCATGATGGTTTTTACACGTTCGGGATTGGTTTTGATAACCTTCCATGGCTCAGCATCAGCAAGATACTTATTGCCAAGTCGTGCCAGATTCATTGCTTCCTTCAGGGCCTCACGGAATCTGTAGGTTTCAATACAGGTTTCCACATTTTCCTTGAATCTTGTTATCTCACTCAACACTGAATCATCATTTGAATCAGTTTTACCTCTTTCAGGGACTTTTCCTCCATAATAATTATTTGTAAGTACAAGCGTACGGTTGACGAAATTTCCAAGAATGGCGACAAGCTCGTTGTTGTTCCGGGCCTGAAAATCTTTCCATGTGAAATCATTATCTTTTGTCTCCGGTGCATTGGCACAAAGTGAGTATCTCAGAACATCCTGTTTCCCGGGAAAATCCTCAAGGTATTCATGCAGCCATACCGCCCAGTTTCTTGAAGTTGAAATCTTCTCGTTTTCGAGGTTCAAAAACTCATTGGCCGGGACATTTTCAGGGAGGATATAACTGCCCTCGGCCTTGAGCATTGCGGGGAAGATAATGCAATGAAACACAATATTATCTTTCCCGATGAAATGAACCATTTTTGTTTCTTTATCCTTCCAGTATTTTTCCCATTGGGGTGTAAGTTCTTTAGTAGCAGATATATAACCAATAGGGGCATCGAACCATACATAGAGAACTTTGTCTTTTGCACCCTTAACAGGTACCGGAACACCCCAGTCGAGATCGCGGCTGACCGCCCTTGGCTGCAAACCCTGATCGAGCCACGACTTACACTGTCCATACACATTCACTTTCCACTCTTTATGATCTTCGAGAATCCATTTTCTAAGCCATAGTTCATATTTGTCTAAAGGGAGATACCAATGAAGTGTCTCTCTCAGTACCGGCTTACCACCACTTACTGTAGAATGAGGATTTATGAGTTCATTGGGACTGAGTGAAGTTCCGCACTTTTCACACTGATCGCCATAAGCATTTTCATTTCCGCAATGCGGACACGTACCCATTATATACCTGTCGGCAAGGAAACATCCTGCTTCCTCATCATAATATTGTGCAGATGTTTTCTCAGTGAATTCACCTTTATCATATAAAGTTTTGAAGAATCCCGATGCAGTTTCGTAATGAACTTTATTAGACGTGCGTGAGTAGATATCGAATGAAATCCCAAAATCCTCAAACGCTTTTTTATTCATTGTATGATATCTGTCGACAATCTCCTGAGGAGATACCCCTTCTTTGCGTGCTTTAAGAGTAATCGGAACGCCATGTTCATCCGATCCGCAAACAGATATCACGTCCACACCCTTCATTCTCAGGTATCTGGCATAAATATCTGATGGGATATAAACACCTGCAAGATGACCAATATGTATCGGGCCATTTGCATACGGAAGTGCTGATGTGACAAGATATCTTTTAAAATTCTTCATGATATTGATAGTGAATATTTATTGTTAATTAAGTTGCACAAATATAATAATTTTAGGCGCTGATCCGTAAGATCTATAGCATATTGACCTGGTGCTTTTTAGTGCCTTGAAGTCTTGGCTATGAATTTATTTTATTCTTCCACCAAAGTACCAAGACACAAAGTTTCACCAGGAAAAATTACTTCTGCATTTGACAATGCTTATATGACTCGGCAAAAAACATAACCCCCTATTCTGAAGCCTGGAGACGAGGTTACGATAGTCTGAATGTCTGATAATCAGAAGGCTGAAATCAGAAGATCGAGGTCTTTGGATATGATTCCGAACTTCTCACCTAACGTTTCATTTGTGAGCATCCCGTTATATAAATAAGCGCTGTTTCGAACACCCTGATCATTCTTGAGCAACTGGGTGATTCCACCAGCGTCTGCCATACTCTGAAGAAGTGGAGTAAAAATATTACTGAGAGCTATCGATGCGGTGCGTGCAACACGCGACGGGAGATTCCATGCAGAAAAATGAATAACTCCATGTTTTTCATAAACTGGATCCTTCAAGGCACGGCACTCAGTTGTTTCGATACAACCACCACGGTCGATACTCAGGTCGATGATCACTGCGCCTTTTTTCATGTTCCGTACCATATCTTCTGTTATGTAATACCAGGGTCTGAGATCTTTTAGTTCAATAGCACCAATCAGAACATCAGCTGATTTAAGAGCTTTCCTGAGCACCTGAGGATGAAATACTGAAGTCTGAAGACGTTGCCCCAGAAGATTCTGAAATCTTCTCAGGCGAGGAAGGGAATTATCGAAAATTTTCACAGTAGATCCAAGTCCGATAGCTGCCCGTGCAGCAAATTCACCGGCAGTATTAGCACCTAAAATGATAACTTCCGTTGGAGTAACTCCGGTAATACCACCGAGCATAACTCCTTTGCCCCCGTGCATATTACTGAGATATTCCGATGCAATCAGAAGAGATGTTATTCCTGAGATTTCACTCATCGATTCAACAACAGGCAGTTCTCCATTAGCATCGCGAATCTTTTCAAAAGCGATTGCAGTTACTTTTTTTCGTATGAGTTTTCCAAGAGTTTCTTCACTAAGTTTTAGAACATTAAGGTATGATAAGATTACCTGATTACCCTTAAGAAATTCAGTTTCTTTCTCAGAAAATGGCGCCACCTTAATTACCACATCGGCACTGAAGACTCTGGCAGGGGAGTCACTAATTATCGCTCCGTTCTCGCTGTAATCCTTATCAGTATAATTTGCTCCCAGTCCTGCTCCTTTCTGAACAATAACTTCATTGTCACTTTCAACTAGCAGACAAACCGCTTCCGGGGTCAGCGCAACTCTTTTCTCGTCATCTTTTTTGTCACAGGGAATACCGATCGAAATTCTGCGGTTTTTAACGGCAGTCTCAAGGTGTTCCTCTTTTGGCATGAAAACAGTATTTTCAAAACTGACTTTTCCATTCTTAGCTTTGCCATTCATCATTGTGAGGATGTTATTTCCTCAAAGGTAAATAATTTGGAATAGAGAGCAAAATAGGATTATCTTAAGTTATTGAAAGTGTCCTTTGTTCGTTGTTATCCACTGAAATTCTCACAATTACTGTTTCAGGTGGAAGTAATTCATCTATAAGTTCAGGCCACTCCATGAAGCAATACGAATCGCCGGTAAGGTACTCCTCAATACCAAAATCGTACACCTCATCCTGTTTCTTTATTCTATAGAAATCAATGTGAAATAATGAATCTCCATCAGATGTCTTGTATTCATTTACGAGGGTAAACGTAGGACTGCTTACGATATCTATAGCGCCAAGAGATCCGCAGACAGCTTTAATAATTGTTGTTTTGCCAGCGCCCATGGATCCGTAAAAAGCAAATATTTTCTTTTCTCCGGAATATTTCAGAAGTTGTTTTGCAGCAGCAGGTAAATGTCTCTTGTCTTTTATTATAATTTTCATCGGGTCGAAAAGCTAATACTTAAACAGGCTCAAGCCAGGCTACAGGAATCATTATCTCCTGCATAGAAATCCCTCCATGTTGGAAGGTATCCTTATAATATCCGGCATAATGATTATAGTTGTTTTGATAAACAAGAAAGTCCTGATTCATGGCAAAAATATATCTGGAACTTAAATTGGTTTTCGGAAGCATTGCTTTTTCAGGACTGATCAGCTCAAAAACTTTTTTCGGATCGTAATCGAGGTTTCTGCCCATTTTATACCTTAGATTTGGGGATGTTTTTCTGTCTCCGATAATTTTTATCGGGTTCTGTACTCTTATTGTACCATGATCTGTACTGAAGATTACTTTGACAGGATGGGAGGCCAGTGTCTTTAGTAATTCGAACAATGATGAATGCATGAACCATGAACGGGTAAGACTCCTGTATGCTGGCTCATCATTAGCAAGGTCACGGATCATACTTATTTCTGTTCTTGCATGCGATAACATATCTACAAAATTGAAAACAAGTATGTTGAGGTCGTTGTCAAGCATAGACCGTACTCTTTCATTAATTTTTTTACCCTCAGTGCTGCTACTTATCTTTGTGTACGACCATTTGTATTTAAGTCCTTTACGTCTCAACTGGTCTCTGAATAATTCCTCTTCGGCATTATTTTTACCCACTTCCTCATCATCGTTTATCCATAGATCAGGCATAAGTTCTGCTATTGCAGACGGCATTAAACCCGAAAAAATAGAATTCCTGCTGAATTGTGTTGAGGTTGGCAAAATGCTGTAATAAAGATCCTCTTCAATAATCCTGTATATCCCCGATAACTCTGCGGAGATCGTTTTCCATTGGTCATATCTCATGTTATCTATAAGGATAAAGAACAGGGGTTTATTTTGATCTATCAGGGGGAAAATTTTCTGTGAAAAAAGCGCAGGCGAGAGCAATGGCTTATTTTTGTTTTCAGGCTTCAGCCAATTAAGATAATTACCGGTGATGAATTTCGAAAACGATATATTTGCTTCGTTTTGTTGCAATTTAAGGATGTCAGTCATCCCGGGGTCAGTAGATTTTTCCAGTTCATATTCCCAAAAGACTATTTTTTTATATAACTCTGTCCAGTCGGAAAAAGTTGATGCAGAAGAGATCATACTGCCGATCCGGTTGAATTCCTGCCTGTAATCGGTGGTTGTTTTTTCAGTTACCAGGCGCCGTAGATCGAGAATCTTTTTTATTGCAAGAAGCACCTGCTTTGGCTTGACCGGTTTAATCAGATAATCAGCAATTTCTGATCCTATGGCAGTTTCCATTAGATCTTCTTCATCACTTTTTGTGATCATCACCACAGGAATATCGGTCCTTACTTCCTTTATAAGTTTTAATGTCTCAATCCCGCTTAACCCGGGCATATTTTCATCCAGAAAAATCAGATCATAACGGTTCTGTCTGACCAGGTCAATAGTATCGTTGCCGTTTGAGCAGGTGTCAATCTCATAACCTTTTTCTTCAAGGAAAAAAATATGAGGTTTGAGCGCCTCAACCTCGTCATCGGTCCAGAGTATTTTTATTTTCCTCATTTTAAATATTTATCCTTGAAAAAAAGCTGATAACGTCCAGGATCCTTGTCGTTTTTCAGGACCTTAAGATTGTTGTCGCTTATTATAAACGTCATCATTTTTGCACCGGTCGGATTTCTGACGATCTTTTCTGTTTTAAACGCATTGTAATAATTGAGAGCCTGAGCAAAATCAGAAAACCCGGAGACAATTATCTGTATAAATTTATTATCAACCAGTGCTCCGGCTGTCTTATAATTCTTATTCGTAAAATTATCAATATTATAGCTGATTACATCAAATGATGTCTGGTTCAGATTAAAGGAAGGATCGGAGATAATCAAAACAAAAACATGATTTAATGTTGTATCGGCAGTGTAAATTTCAGCGGCAATTTTTTTATCTTCTTCAACCTTAAGTTCAGGCGTCTTCCGGTTGAGGTACGCAATTATTTCAGCAGCTTTCTTACTCTCCTCAGTTCCGGGCCATAGTTTAATAAGATTGTTGAGTTCTTCCCTGAAAGTTTTTTCATCATTTGTTTTGCCAACCGAATAAGCCCTGATAAGCAAAAATTTAGGAGCCAGCTGATCCTGAGGATATTTTTTCAAGCCATCATTACTTATAGAAATTGCATCATTAAATTTTTCAACAGAATATGCCGCATAAGCATCCTCATAAGTTTTTTCTGCCAATTTCAGTTCAGCAATTTTTTTCTCGTAATAGGCAGGATCTGAGAGTATTCTGGCAAATTCATTATCAGGATACTTTTGAAGTAATCGTTCTCTGTAAGTTTCTGATTTTGCGCTATTTTTCTCTTTATTGACATTATACAGATTATATAATGTTTCAGGAATAAGCTCACTGGAAGGGAAACGGTTGATGAGCAATTCAAAGGTTTCAGTAGCTTTGAGAGTGTCAGGAATGCGCTCTGCGAATGCTTTGCCGGCATTTAGCATTGCAATGGCAACTTTTTCGTTTGAAATATTAATTAATGAGTCCTTTAGCGGCAGGTTTTTCAGATAGAACTGAGGCTTTTTATAATCGGTTTCGGCTGCCAGGGTGTCAGATACATGCTGGGCAGTCTCATTAGGATTATTGGACGCTTGGACATTATTAACTCTCGTTTTATTTGATCTTCTCCAATTGTCTTCAAGTTTTCTGTCACCCCACCGTTTATGGAATTCAGTCCGGCCAAAAGTCAACGCTGTCTGATTATAAAAATACCATTTGCCTTCCTGATCGATATTCCCCTGAAAACGTCTTTCGTTCTCATAGTACTGTCCAAGATTGTACCTGTCGGAATTGTCTGCAGTCTTTCCTTCACTTTTGTCTTTAATTGTCTTTGCTATTATTGATGCAATCAAAGCATTCCTTTCAGGTTCAGTCATCTTTGCAACCTTTTGAAGGCTGTCCTCGCGCTGTATTATTCTCAATTGGGAGACAAGGGTGTTCAGGTTTTGTGATTTGGTTTTTATCAGCAGATAATCGGGATATTTCTGATTCAGAAAATAGACAGCGCTATCATAATAAGTCCCTGCCTTTATATAATCAGGTTTTTTGAAATAATAACCTGCAAGAGCAAGGTAAGATCTGCCTTTTTGATTCTGATTCTGTGATTTTGCAACGGCAGATTTTCTGAAGTATCCAAGTGCTTCAGACTCCTTTCCCTCTTTCATCGATATATTACCAAGTGCAAAGTAAATCTGGTCCTGATAATCTTTGTTCTTGGAATCATTAAGCATTTTTTCAAGTTCCTTTCTGATTTCTCTGGGATTTCCTGAGTTAACATCAAAAACACCTGCAATGTTTATTCTGGCATTAAATTCAACTTCATAAGGGGGGTTCATATTAACAACATTACGATAAAGAGCCGTGGCACTTACCCCATCGCCAGTTTTTTCATATAACTGAGCCAGAAGATATGTCAGTCGGTAACGGGTCCTTTTACCGGTAACATTAGCAATTGATTTTTTCATCGGATCTATTGCTTCAGAATACCTTTTTTGTTTAATGTAAAGATCAGCTACAGTGGTATAGTACATTGATATTAAAGACTTTGGATAGTTTAATGTAACATCCAAACCATGAATTAATCTGAGGGATTCGATATAATTACCTGTTTCATTATATATTCTGGACAGCCAGATAACAGCCTCATTTTTTATATCCTGATCGTTTGCATCGGTTATGCAATAGTTGAATATTGAAGTGGCTTCCTTATATTCGTGCTTATAAAACCTGGCTTTCCCGATTAGCAGATAGCTGTCATCGACCCACTCATTATATTCTTTTTTTTCAAGAAGTTTTTTATCTTTTTCGGAGAGATCACGCGAATCCTTAAATTCCGGTTTTGCAGTAATTGATTTTAGTGAAATGAGTTTTGAGGCTTTCTGTATTGCCCGTTCCATGTCAGAGGAACAAAGAGAAGCCGTGGAAGGATCACTGTACTCAAACACTCTTAATAATTCTGCATAATCATCCTGATAACCCCTGGATATTTTTACCAGCCCAGCCTTAAAACTCTCATAGCCATTAAAATAGATGTTATATCTGGCTGTCATGCCCTGGTAAAACCTGCTCGAGCCCGTGTTTTTTTCAACCGAACAGTATGTCAGTACTATGGATAATCCCAAAAGCACCAGACATTTATATAATGTTTTATCTGAAGCCAATAATAGACTTTTAATACTATAACTAACTAATTTTGTGTATAGTATTTCAAAGGTAAATAAAATTGAGCTGATGTGGTTTCTCAGGCTGAAATAACTCT
>PLMC01000012.1 GCA_003141495.1 Bacteroidales bacterium | reverse complement strand
TGTTTCCCGTCAATCGAGACCAGCAAAGCACCTATGGCCAGCGGAATTGCAATATTTGAAATTGTAAAAAAGAAAGATTCCAGTCCGAAAAAGTAATTTCTGTTTTCATCAGAAGTAGTGTTTAGCGCCATCAAGTAACGATTAGTCCAGAAAAAACCTGATGATGCTCCAATCAATGTTCCGGAAATAACTAAACCGGTCAGTGAAATATCTTTTACAAACATCATCCCTACCATCGACAAACCGCTTAAAAGAATGCCAAAACTATAAAGTGTGGCAACCTTAAAACTTTTCAACAAAAAACCGTTGGCTAATGAGGTAATTATTATACCGGTGTACATAGCAACTTGGAAAATAGCCACATAGCTGGTATCGGCAAAATAACGCATTATGTAAGCAGCCATGAAGATTTCCACCACAGGTAATACCAGGGCATACAACATATTGGTAATAAGCAGCACCCGCATATTATGCGGCATTGAGAGGAAATATCGGTATTCAAAAACTAATTTGGCAATCATATCCGGTCAGATCTGTTAAATCAGTGTTGAAAGTATTTCGGAGATCGAGAACCTGGCGCCGCAGATAACTTCGTCGCTTGCCCCATAATACAAGAAGATGTTATCACCTTTTATATATTGTCCGTTGGTAAAAACCACATTCCCGAAAAATCCTGTCTGTTCGTAAGGCTGGATGGGCTCCATAATCGGTTCGGTGCTGCGTGCAAGAACTTTTGAAGGATCGTTAATATCGAGCAGCAGGACGCCAAGGCAATAGCGATGGTCGTTGTTAGCTCCATGATATATTTCAAGCCAGCCTTTTGAAGTTCTCACAGGAGCTGCACCTGCACCTATACGAGCCGAATCCCATATACCTGGACGCGATGTTGCGATGCACTTATGCCCGCCCCAATGGATCATGTCGGGTGATTCGGCCAACCACATATAGTTTCCCCCCAGTTCAGGGCTGCTGGGACGATGCAGCGCATAGTATTTCCCGTTTATTTTTTCTTCGAATATGGCACAGTCCTTATTATGAGGAGGAAAAATCATTCCTTCCCGGCTGAAGGTCTTCCAGTCTTTTGTCTTGATGAGCCCTACCCCTACACCGAATTCTGATACTTCGGTAAAAGAGAGGCAATAGCCGTCAGCCATTGTAGCCACCCGGCAGTCTTCAATACCAAAAGTTTCAAGTTCTCCTTTCCCAAAAATAGGAGGATACCCGGCCGGTTCATAAAAATGAGACCCATCATCGCTACAGACAAGTCGAAGGTAAGAGAGTGTGGTAAGGTAATCTTTGTTTTTATAGTTGATCACTCGCGGATCGGAAGCATCCAGATCAGGATCATTTTTATCGAAGCTAAGAATCTCAATTTCACCTTTAATATTATATACAGGGAAGCTTATTTTGTTTTCAATCTGCCTGGGTCTTTCAGCCACGCGCAGAAGCAGCCATATCTTCCCGTCAAATTGAAAAACACCCGGGTTTAGCAGGCAGGCCAGCTCCATTCCTTCAATACCAGGTTTGAGGTCAGCAGGACAAAGAAGAGGGTTTTGCGTGAAGCGATGTGCAATATCCATTTTAGGCTGTTTAGGGAGTAACAAAGCTACAATCGATAGTACGCAAACCTTGTCCGCCCTATTCCTGATTTTGTCCTGTATAGTACAAAATGATCCCTTCTCAGGAATAATCCACTTGTTTACAATAACAGCATCAAATAAATTGCTGGTTATTAACTTAAAAAGAGATCGGTTCCGTTGATGATCAGTTCACTTTAAAGAATTTCTAGTCTACCAAAGGTTTGTTTCGATAGTCAGAAGGCGAACAGCCATAAGCCTTATTAAACAGATCGTAGAAATGAGTTCTGCCGGGAAAGCCTGTATGGTCGATAATTTCGCTCACCGTCATTGTGGTTGATCTAAGAAGGGCAGCTGCCTTGCTCAAACGTCGCCGGTATATCAGGCTATGCGGAGTAGTTCCGAGCACTGACCTGGTTTTATTGTAAAGGGAAGACTTGCTGATGGCAAGTTTATCACAAAGCTTTTCAGATGAAAGTGTCTCATCATCAACGTTCTCATCAATATAACTGAGCAATTTCTGAAAAAACGGGTCGGGTATCTCCTTCACCAGCGCGGAATTGATATCCTGTTTCCCGAAGTGACTCTTTATGTTGATCCTCAATTGCATGAGTTTTTCGATACGGACTTTCAGATGTTCCGGGTGAAATGGCTTGGGGATATATGAATCGGCCCCGGCTTTTAAACCGGCAATCCTGTCCTCTATTTCAGTTTTGGCTGTCAGAAGAATTATCGGAAGATGGCTTGTATCAAAGTTGTTGCGAAGCCTGCAACAGAGTTCAATGCCATCCATTTCCGGCATCATTAAATCCGAAACAATAAGATCAGGTTTATCGGACAGTACTTTTTTATAAGCCTCAGAACCGTTTTCGGCAAAAATGATATTATATTCCGCCTGAAGGAAATCTCTGAGCAAAACAAGAATTTCAGGATCATCTTCAACCAGCAGAATCAGAGGTTTTCCTGTCGATCTTTCTGAATTCTCAACCATTGTTTCAGTTCCGGTTTTATCGATTATACTGATTTCGTTTAATTCATCAACCGGATCTTTTATCATCTCACCTGAATTTACCTCATGTACATCGGGAAAAACACAGATAAACTTAGTCCCTTCATTAAGCCTGCTTTCAAAACTAATGGTTCCCTTAAGCAA
>PLMC01000027.1 GCA_003141495.1 Bacteroidales bacterium | reverse complement strand
ATTGCGGTGCTCTGCACCTTTAAAATCTACTCCAGATCTTCAATATGTAATATTCCGATGCTCTGCACCTTTAAAATCTACCCCAGATCTTCAGTATATAATATTCCGATGCTCTGCACCTTTAAAATCTGAACCATACATTCAGCTACAAATATTGCGGTGCTCTGCACCTTTCTTTTCAGATACAATGTCAATCATCCATATCCTAATTTTCCGGTGCAAATATATTACTGTTATGATACGAAGCAGCAGAGCTGCGAAATATTTGTAGAAACAGAACCTTCATCCATCATTTAAGGTGCAGAGCACCGAAATATTATTCATATTTAAGCGATTGAGCCGGATTAACCCTGGCGGCTCTGAGTATCCGATAACTTATGGTAAGAACAGCTATACCAAGAGCAATCGCTAATCCAACGATAAGAGTAAAAAATCCGAGATTTATCTTGTAATAGAAATTCTGCAGCCATTTCCCTGCCCAATAATAGACTAATGGCCAGGCTATAAGAGCTGATACTGAAACAAGGATGACGACCTCTCTTGATATTACTATATAAATGCCTGTAACTGACGACCCCATAGCTTTCCTCACTCCTATCTCTTTTGTACGTTGTTCTAGTGTGAATGAAGTGAGACCAAACAATCCAAGGGCTGCTATAAATATAGCCAGAATAGAAAAAATTACAGCCATCTGGGCATTCTGTTTCTCCTGCTTATACATAAGTTCAAAGTCAGCATCCAGAAAATAATATTGCAATGGATTATTTGATACAAACTCTTTCCATTTATCTTCAATGGCAGTTATGGTTTTTGAATAATTCTGTGCAGATAATCTTACCGTGATATACCCCCATAACATATAATCATTCTGGAATTTTAAAATATATGGCCCAATCGGGTTACGAAGCGATTCATAATTAAAGTTCTTCACAACACCAATGATAGGTAAATAATTAATTTTTCCTGAATCCCGTGGTTCCATAAATCTGGTCTTTTCAATATCTGTGATCTTGAAATCTTTACGGGCGCTTTCGTTAATGATGCAGGCATCCTTATCGGAAGTAAAGGACTCATTAAAGAATCTCCCCGAATCAAGAGTCATACCGTATGTCTCAAGAAAATTATAATCTACCCAGCTTGTCGTCATAAGAAATGTTTCATCTTTTCTCCCTTCCATCATGTATGCGTTATTGTTATTTGTGCGGCCCGGAATAGCTGTTGAGCTTGATATATTAATTACACCAGGAATATTTTTTACTGTTTCTTTAAAGGACTTCATTTTTTTCCCAAGTGCTTCAGCCCTGTTAATCACGATTAGCTGTTCCTTTTTGAAACCAACATCTTTGTTGAGCATGTATTTTATCTGCCGGTACATTATCATTGTCCCCACAATAAGCAGAATTGAAACCGTAAACTGAAAAACAACAAGCACCCGTCTGAGTCTGCCGTTCTGCATGCTGTTTTTAACACTACCCTTAAGAACTTCATAAGGATTAAATGAAGAAAGAAAAAAGGCCGGATAACTCCCTGCAAGAACACCGACAAAAACTGAGAATAGGATAAGCAAAGGAATGATATACCATTTCGAAATAAGACTCAGACTGAGTTTTGCTCCCAGAAGGTTATTGAAGAAAGGAAGCGACAGCTTAATGAATATTACCGCTACAATCAGGGCTATTAATGAAAGTATGAACGATTCGGAAAGGAACTGGGCAACAAGCATGCCTCTTGTTGATCCTGCAACTTTCTTTATTCCTACCTCTTTTGCTCTCCTCGATGCCTGGGCAGTCGACAGGTTCATGAAATTAATTGCCGCTATTAAGACTATGAGCATAGCAATACTGCCAAATATTTTAAGGTATTTGGGATCAACTGAAGCTTTGAAATCCTGTTGTATGGAGGTATCGAGATGAATATCATTGAGACTTTGCAAGTAAAACCTGTATTTGTTGCCCTGAGCTACAAAATCATTAAGAGAAATTCCTGTAAATTTCTGTATTTCAGGACCAACATATTTTTGCAGCAATTCAGGATATTTTGCATCGACCGTTTTATATGATGAATTTAGTTTCAACAGAAAATAAGTACTAAAGCTGTTATTCATCCAGTGTGGTTCCTTCGATCTTGGATTGGTCATAAACGAGGATAAGGCATTCGCTTCAAAATGCGAATTCTGCGGAACATCAGCCATCACACCTGTGACAATAAACAGCAATGTATCAGTACCTATTTTGATTTGTTTATCGATAGGGTTTTCATTTCCGAATATCTTCTTTGCTGTAGTTTCAGACAAAACCACCTTATGAGGAGCATTAAGCAGATTTTTCACATCTCCTTTTACAACAGGTATAGAAAAAAAATTAAAGAACGAAGAGTCAGCTTCTATTATATGATCCTCAGTAAAAGTCTGTTTATTATACTCGATAATGGTAGGACCTCTTCCGTTCATTCTCAGAAAATCTTCAATTTCCGGAAGTTCTTTTACCATAGTAGGTCCCATGATTGCAGGAGAAGAAGATGCGGTAACTTCCTGTCCGCCTATCTTGCCATTTAGGATCGTCCTGAAAATACGGTCTTTTTTTACATTATATTGATCATAGCTTGCTTCGTTGATAACATACAAAGCGATCAGAAGACTGCAGGCAATACCTATTGACAATCCAAGAATATTAATGATAATATATGAACGTTGTCTTTTAAAAGAACTAATACTGTGTTTAAGGAGATTACTGAACATGATAAGACCTTTAAAATTATTAATAAACAGGTTTAAAACAAACTATGAATATCCTGATATTTCTCTTTCCGATTATTCTTATGAAAAGACGGATAAAAGACCCGGAAGTTGCAGCAGAAATATTTTATTCCACCTTAAGAGCCTCAGCAGGGTTGATACCTGTAGCTTTAAATGCCTGATAACTAACTGTCAGTATTGCAATTAGAATTGCTCCGGCAGCTATTCCGGCAAATACATAGAAACTTATATCTATTCTGTACGCATATTGTTTCAGAAGGTTCCTGACAATGATCCAGCCAATAGGAATTGCAATAATGACTGAAATAAGAACCGGTAAAAGAAACTCTCTCGCCATTGTATACATAACTGTAATTGAATCTGCCCCCATAACTTTTCTGATACCAATTTCATGTGTCCTTCGTTCGGTTGAAAAGGATGACAAACCATATAACCCGAGGCAGGCAATAATTATCGCCAGAATAGTAAAATATTTCAACAGATCTGTAATACGTATCTGAGCTTTGAATAATTTGTCATAATCCTGATCAATAAATGTATATTCGAGAGGATAATCGGGAACAATCTCTTTCCATGCTTTTTCTGCTGCTTTAAGTGATTCAGGAACACTACCGGGTGTTAACCTGATAAGAATGCAGCGCAGATAATTGATTGGGGCCAAAGCAAATGCCATTGGTTCTATGGCCTGATCAGCACCCTTAAAATGGAAATTCTTGAGAACTCCTACTATAACGCCCTTAAGCCCCATAAATCTGAAGTTCTTGCCAACAGGGTCTCCGATCCCCATTAGCTTTACAACCTCTTCATTAACCAGGAAATTGCCGGTTGTATCCTTAGCCATATCAGATACGAAATCTTTTGAAAAATCACGACCTGATACGAGCTCCATTTTCAATGTTTTCAGATAATCATAATCTATACCATTAGTGCCTATCAGTACCTGCTTTTCCGGATCCTTACCATCCCAGCTGGCACCACCCGAATTACTTCCCATGCTTGTCGGATTCCACATTGAGGCAGTAATACCTTTTATCAATGTCTCTTTCTCCAGTTCGCTTTTAAGTGAATAATATTTTGATTTCATTCCATCGGGCATCGGAATACATATGAGGTCTTCTTTATTGAAGCCCAGATCCTTGTTCTGAAGAAATTTCAATTGTCTTAACATGAAAATTGCTGATACAGCAATTAGAATTGACAGCGTGAATTGTACTACTACCAGGCCCCTTCTCAACATGCCATTACCCTTTCCCGATGCTGCCTCCCCTTTAAGAACAGTTACAGGTTTAAAAGAAGATAAATACAGAGCCGGATAAATTCCTGATATTAATCCTGCCACTAATCCAACAATAATAAAATTCATTATGAACCTTATACGAAATAAATCTGCCAGTATAAAACTCTTACCAGATATATTATTGAACATGGTAAGGGACAATCCTACCAGAAATACTGCCAGTATCATTGCTACAGATACCAAAAGCATCGATTCAAGTAAAAACTGAACTATAATTGACAGCTGATCAGCACCAGCAACTTTCTTTATCCCTATTTCCTTGGCTCTTCCTGAAGCTTTTGCAGTTGAAAGATTAATAAAATTTATACATGCTATGAGCAGAATGAATATTGCAATTAAAGTAAAGATTGTAACCACAATAACAGGACCTTTCGTCTCCTTAAATCCAAACTGTCCATGCAGGTGAATATCCAGCAATGGGAAGAGGGAGAATTTAGTTGTTGTTTGGGGATCATTCTCGACAACTATATCTGTAAGTTTTTTATTAACTGACTTTATATCTGCTCCCTTCTTTAGTCTGATGTATGTAAATATTGAATTATTGCCCCACGATCTGTCCGCTGCTCCTATCTCCTTAAGATAAGAATAAGGGATAACAGCGCTAAAAGTAAACATTGAGTTCGCCGGAATATCTTTAAATACGCCAGTAACAGTAAACTGGGCTTTATTTTCCACAGTGAGTGTTTTCCCTACCGGGTTAGTCTTTCCAAAGTATTTTGTTGCCAGCTTCTGCGTAAGTATTATAGAATGAGGAGCATTTAAAACTGTTGCAGGATCGCCCATACTTAAAGGGAAGGTAAAAATCTTAAGAAGCGCCGAATCTACAGCTGCAATAGAAGATTCAAAGAAGACTTTATCATCATACCTGAATAAAACACGGGGAAGCCACAGATTTATCCTTACCTGATCTTCTATTTCCGGGATCTTTTCTTTCCATACCGGTCCACTAGGAACCGGTGTTACAGTGACATGATATCGGGCACCTGAATAAAACTGGTCTTCTTCGATGCGATAAATATTTTTTGCATTAAGGTTAAACTTTTCATAACTGAATTCATCCTGAACCCATAAGAGTATTAATAATGAAGCAGCCAGGCCTATAGCCAGACCCGTAACATTAATAAATGTAAAACCTTTGTGCCGCAATATATTCCGGCCAGCTATTTTGAAGAAGTTTTGAATCATGGTAATAAATGTAACATTTATTTCTAAAACGATTTAATCACTACTTATTTGTTACTCGTAAATTCACAAATGGTTACATGGATATACAAAAATATTCTTGGATTTTTTTGTCTGGAGATATTCTGTACAGCAACCGTTAAAAAGTGTTGAATCATGGTAAATAAAAAAATGCAACATAAAGACGATTAACATCTCTGTCTGTTGCACCTGAATTCATAAAAATGTATCCTGCCGATTATTTTGCCGGTTTCAGTTCATAAATTTTCTCTTTTGGCACCAGTAAAACCCTCTCTTTCTTTACAGTTTAAGCTTCAGCAAAGTAAATTCCAGCCTCGATTAATAATAATTAAATAGCAGTAGCGAGAAGTTTTACCGACAGAAAGCGGTTTTTCAGATATGATCAAAAAATTATCTGTTAAGAATAATTATTTTTTTGAATTTTTGCGGTAATAAACCGTACTCATGTTCCAGCCTTTCGCTATCAGAACCCCATTGTGATCTATAAAAAGGTCTCTCAGATTGGAGTTATGCCAAAATTCTTCATAATGAGTAAGGTCAGCAGATTTCATAATACCCCAATCCGGGATACATACATAATAGAAATTGTTCCATTTAATAAAGTAATTGTCGTTATCTGAATCTCCCCATTCCGGAGAGACTATTGTCACACTGGTAAAAGTTGAACAATAATCTGTTGACTTATAAATGGCGATGCCATTTTCCTGAGTTACAATAAAAATTTCATCCTTATCATCTACAAATAATTTGATTGAATAACCTGGTGTCACTATTTTTGTCCATGTAAGACCATTATCAAAAGATCTGTTTAAACTGCAGCAGTTTGAACCATGAAAAAGTAGAGATCCGTCTTTGAGTCGAAAGACTTTTCCAAAACCGAAGGATGATAAATCACTCACAACATCGTTCCATATAATACCGCCATCTTTCGAAAACCTTGTCGGATGATCCCATGCAAAAGCCCACACCCAATTATCATTTGAAATATATGGATAGAAATAATAGGGACGGTCAGGAAAAGGTTTTGTGCAGGTTTCCCATGATATCCCGTGATCAGTACTTTTCACTAATTCTCCATTCCAGGTACTGATATACATAGTACCTGTTCTGTCAATATTAATTGTTCTTGGTAAATTCACGACAGGGTCAATAATTTCATCCCACTCAAAATATCTTTCACCCTGCTTGTATAACATACTGTTGGCGATCATAAAAGTGACCTTATTAACAGTATCGGCAACCATTTTGGTTATGTTTCCATCGGGAGAACCAGGATAAGCATCCCACTCGTCATTTTTGAATCCGTATTCAATGAGTTTTGTTGAAGAGAGAAAATTACCTGATAAATCGTAACTCTTTGCTCTTAGAATCTGTTCAAACGATCCTGATCCCAGTTTCCATCCTGTATAGGCCAATCCATTTTTATCAGTATAAGCCGTTTGGATTGTGATATTTCCTCCTCCTGTCACTACCTCAAAATCAACCTTAACAGAGTCATTCATAGGAGAATTATTATTAACAGCCCTGAATCTGACACTATCACTAACCCATTCTCCAGCTAAAAATTTCATCCCCTGATAGGTCTGAAAGTTAAAAGAATAATCTTTCACCGATTTAACTGAAGGATCAGGATACCTGTTGCATGACAAGGCAACACAAAGGATGGCAATCAACAAAATCGGTTTTCTCATTAACGTCCTCACTTAATGACCTGCTTGTGGTATTGTAATTCCTATCAGAAAAGAAATGGTCCTGTTCCTGATCTCATGTTCTGCAGTTGAAGAACTCTGCTGTTCTGCTACAATAGTCTTATTATAAACATTTTTAAAGCCCGTACTATACCGAAGAGCCAGGTCAACTTTATACCTCTTCAGAAAAGGCACAGATATCCCGGCGCCGAAGATCCAACCAATATCATTGTCCTTGATATATCTTTCAAGATCATCGTAAATAACAGTTTTACTTACCGTATAACCCGATTCTGAACGAATCTCATTATATGCAACACCAACATTCCGCGCATTCAGCTTTAATCCAAGCCATGGCCCGGAATTAAAAAAAAAGATTTTGGATTTCCCAAACGAAAGATTCATCAGAAGTGGAATTAATGCATAATCCATCTGAACCTTTGAATCAACATAATACAATGGTGTACCTTTATTCAGATACTTAAAAAATGAGGCACTTGAATCCTTCATCGAGTAGCCAGTCCTTTCAAAAGATACTCCCGTTATAAATGAAAGTCCGGGCTCCATCAGAAAATTAACAGAAAATCCAAGTGCAGGGCCGGTAGTGGCTGAATATTTTGACCGATCCGAATCAAGACCATTCCATGAGATATTCACTCCTCCCCAGTATGTAACAGTAACCTTTTTTAATGTTGAATCGATTACAAGTTCTGGATTAATATCTTTTTTGTTCTTTTTAAGAAACTCGTAATCAATGCCCAGTACATATTCTGAAGATCCCTGTCTTAAGTTAGAGCTTTCCAGCAAATGCTTTCGTCCGGTAAGGTAACTTACGTTAAAAGCAGCCTTAATTTTATTAGTTATAGGATAAGAGATCCCTGTGGAAAACATATATCCGAAATCTGTCTTCTTTGCAATACCAGGTGCAGAATAATAATCATTGCTCAAACTATGATCCTTCAAAAATGAAAAAATCAATCCGGCTCTCATATTGAACTGAATGATGGAGGGAACGTGAACAGTGAAAAGAAGTGGCACACGTATAAAACTGAAATCCATCTTACCAACTCCCTGGTAATAATAATCGGGACCTGTAAAATTAAAATCCACAGGATAATATAACCTGGAGTATGAAGAGGGCACATACTCGTAATAAACAGTGGAAAAGTTTATCCCTGTCTGTATTCCCAGCGATTTGTTCAATGACAAGCCAAGATAAAAACCCTGAACAGGACCAGGTTTAGATTTCCATTTACCTCCAAAATCCTGACCATGGATATCAGAGAAGTTCACACCACTGTAGAGGACGGTAGTGATTGTTTGTGAATAACCAGCTGAATTACATAATCCTAACAGAAACAAACAGGTTAAGGCCTTGTAATATTTCATCTATTACAATTTCAATACTTTAGTTAGAATATTGTGCAAAAATCATACCACAAACATACACAAAAAGACAAAAGACAAAAGACAAAAGTAAAAAGGTGAGGAACAAAGTGACGAACCGACCGAAGAAAGCCAGCCGAAGGCAAATACCGCATAGCGGGAACAAAAGTTAAACAAGAATGGGATTTATTTTATGCCATCCTGGATTTTAAATTGACAATAATATTAAAATTGTATATCGAATATCTTGCAATATATTCGGATCTCAATATTTAAGATTATAAATTTACTTTTTTTNNGAAAATTATGAAACAGTTACAAATCAGAGGTGTTTTGATCTTAGCTGTGATTGTAATTTCTGTTATCAAAGTAACAGGCCAGATGACAATGCCGGATGTACTCCTGAAAAGTTCACTGAAAGATCAATATAATTATATTGAGGAACATACAAGGATCTATGAAGATTATCGGGCAATCAGAGAGGATATGTTCCAGAAGTTAAAAAGGAATGTTTCCGACACACTTTCTTCCATTAATGTTAAAATTGCAGGTTTAAACAAAACCGTTTCTGTGCTAAACAGGACTATTGATACACTAAGGACTAATCTTGTCTCAACCCAGACCAGACTCGACGAGATGACGAAGACAAAAAACAGCATACACGTTGCCGGGATTGAAGTCAACAAGACTACCTATAATAATAGCATGTGGACAATTCTTGCCGGACTGATTGCTATACTTCTTATCGGATTCCTTGCATTTAAAAGGAATTTATCGGCAATGAGTAATACAAAAAAAGAATTTCAGGAGCTGAAAGCAGAGTTTGAAACCTACCGTAAAACCTCCCGGGAAGCCAGGGAGAAATTAACTATGGACCACTTCAATGAGATCAAAAGACTCAAAGGAGGAGGATGATTACGCAGGGCTCAGGGCACACAAGGAGCGAAGCGACGCAGTTCCGCGTAGCGGAAGAGAGCAGGACTTATAACCAGAAAAAAATTTTTAATCAATAAAAACTATTTCCGGAATTCAATTTTAAAGCCTATTACCTGCCATGATGGTAGATTAGAAGGTTTCTTTATAACTAGCGATTCTGCAGACTGCTTCCAGCTGATTTTTTCCTTGCTTCCCACCATTGAAACAGAAGCTATTTTGTTATTTGCCTGCTTATGTGATTTTCCCAGAGATCTGATTATTATATCTTCTTCAGGTTTACCGAGGCAATATGCATAGAGTGTGTTGCCTTTTGTGGTGAAACGGATGTCCTTTGAGCTATAGCCATAGTTTTCATCGAATCTGCCAAGCTTTTTTGCGGGTCCATCTGCAGGTTTCTCACCATATATTTTCCATGGGCGTGATTCATAAATTCCTTCACCATTTGCAGATGTCCAAATTCCTATCTCATCAAGTATTTTCAGCATATCGGGTTCAAGATCCCCTTCAGGAGTCTGTACTACATTGAGCAACAGGTTGCCATTCTTACTTACAATATCCACAAGCATCTGGATCACTTCGGTGGATGTTTTATATTTCTGACCAGTGCGGTAGAACCAGTCACCGATTGATGTATCAGTCTGCCATGGATACTGGCTTACAGTATCTTTCACACCACGCTCAAGATCCTCAACCCACATGCCTTCTGATGGTTGTTTACAGGTATACACAGCCTCCAGTTTTCCATTATTTTTGGCCAGGTCCTGATTATAATAATGAGCAATCAACGAACGTCCAACATTTTCGAATGGCATTCTACTGTCAGAATAGAGAAGATCGGGATGGTAATTATCAACCAGCTCTTTAATGCTTCTGTACCATTCAAGCTGGAATGCCGGGTTTTTGGTCAGCCAGTCTTTATCATCAGGTGTTGCATTGGCGTGATAAAGGTCCTGGTAATCGAGATTTGCCCCATCATAAGGGATACCTGCTTTAGCACCTTCTTTGTCAGCCCCATGAGCAGCCTGGAACCATGTAAAGCTTGCACCCAGGTGTTCTGAAACTCCGAACTTAAGACCCTGTTTTTTCGCAGCTTGCTGCCATATTCCAACAACATCCTTTTTCGGGCCCATGTTAGCTGCATTCCATCTATTGAGTTTTGAAGCCCAGAGGAAAAAATTGTCGTGATGAGTACCCATGCTGACAAAGTATTTTGCACCTGCCTTTTTATACAGTTCCATGAGTTTATCCGGATCCCATTTCTCAGCTTTCCAGAGAGGTATGATATCTTTATAACCAAACTCCGAAGGGTGTCCGTAATGTTCAACATGATACTTGTACGCAGGATCCTTTTCCTGGTATATTCTTCTTGCGTACCAGTCGCCCTGGCGTGGTACTGCCTGAGGTCCCCAGTGAGCCCATATACCAAATTTGGCATCGCGGAACCATTCTGGGTACTGATATTGTTTAAGTGACTCATCAGTAGGTTTGTATGGACCTTCTGCTGTAGTAGCCTTTTGTTGTTGGGCCATAATAGATAGCATTGTTACAAATAATAGCAGATTCATCATGCTGCATTTTCTCAGGAAGCTGGATTTCATAGTAGATAGTTTTAGTTTTTAATTATTCCNNATAAAAATCTTATTCCTGCCGCTTTTTATTTTCTTTTCAATTTCATTAATAAGCAGTTTGCAGGCTTCAATACCCATTTTTCTGGGATCCTGATTAATAACAGTCAGTTGCGGATCAAAAAAATCCGTAATTTCATAAAATCCATAACCGAATATTCCAATATCTTCAGGTATCCTTAGTCCGGCTTCCTTTGCAGCTTTATATGCTCCCAGTGCAACCCTGTCATTAACAGTAAAAACCACCTCAGGCAGGTTACCTGAACTAATTAAATTTTTAAATGATTCATAACCATCATTCAATTCAAAGCCTCTCTCTATAATCCATTCTTTACTAACTGGGATTTTGTTCTTTGCAAGAGTTTCAATAAATCCTGCAAGACGTTCTTTACCAATATTGGTTTTTAAGTAACCTGAAAAATTGGCTATTTTGGTGTATCCTTCCCGGATAATGCGGTTCAGAGAATTTACAGCTCCGGGCTTATCATCAAAAACGACCCTTGAAAATTTCATATTCTCAAAAGCCCTGTCAAAAAACACCAGCGGGATATTCATTTTCCCAACCTTTGTAAATACATCCCTGTCAGTCGTTTCCTGTGAAAGGCAGACCAGAAGACCATCAACCCTCATGCCGATAAGGTTCTCGATGTTCTGCTTCTCAATACTTTCTTTCTCGCGGGAAACTGTCAGGATCACGTAATAGTTATGCTCAGTAGCATAATCTACCATGCTGTCTACAATATATGAGAAGAAACTGTTTTCAAGATCAGGAACAACTATTCCGATAGTAAATGTCCGTCGTGAATTCAGCTGACGTGCAATCAGGTTTGGAACATATCCCATTTTCCCGGCGGTCTCAATGATCTTCTTTTTCATTGACCGGGAGATGTCAGGATGATTACGTAGTGCTTTAGAAACAGTAACCCTTGAAATATTAAGTTCCTTTGCTATATCTGATTGCCTGATATTAACCATCTGGTTTCCAGAATTCAAATTAATATTTAAAAATATTCAAAATAAGCGTTCCGGTTAATACCTCACCTTTATTCTGACCTCTCCGGGTACTTCCTTTTCAGATATCACAATTATATAACCACCTCCGCATCCGGAAGTGATGGCTCCCGGATATTTAGAAAAATAAACAGTTTCCATTTCTTTCATGATATCGTCGGGTACAGTCAGTGGTAATATTTTTTTCCATGAAATAAGAGTATCTGACAATGATTTACCAAAGCGCGTTATGTCTTTGGTCAGAATGCTTTCCCAGCACCTGTCTCCTGCTTCACCGAGTTCTTTTATAAATTTTTTTTCGAGATGCATCTCTTTCAATGGATCATATCCGTCAGGTCGAGGCTTTAGCGGCACAAGATGAATAACATTTGTAAGCCAGTCACATATATCCTTATCAACTGACGATTGTATATAATCTGGCCAGTATCCGCCATTATAGTGAAGCCTGTTAACGCCTGGCATAAGTAATCCTAAATGGTCCTGTGAACCTGCAACATATTTAGTTCCTGGAGGATTCTCCGCACCAAATAAAATTTTTGCGTTTTCTACCGGATCACCTTCAGGATACCTGTCGCCCCATATTCTTATGGCAAAATCACGGGAACTGGTAGCAAGCCCTGATCTGTTGTTAAAATCCATTGTAGGCCATATCTGTGCCACAACCACTGATCCAGGATGTATTTTTGAGACCCATGGCTGGTCTATCCAGCCACCTGCCAGGCATAACCTGTAAGGGAACCTCATATCTCTTTTTGTAGCTGAACTTGAACGGGCAGGTAATCCGGGTTCAGGAATCCTTTCCAGAACCATATATTGAACCCCATTCTCTTTACAGAGGGCCTCCTTATCAGAAGTATGTCCATCACTGTTTACGACAAAAATGTCAGGTTTTAATCTGATTAAATCAGGTTCAAAATCAAGCATTCCTCTTCCGGAAGCAAGAAAAGCATCATATACATATCGGATTGATTTTACCGTAAACAATCTTTCCTCTTCTGAAAAAACGGGCCTTTTCCCTTTCAACAAAAGAAGGTTTTCATCTCTTCCTATGCTAACATACAGATCGCCAAAAGTTGCTGCCGTTTTAAAAAAGGCAATATGCCCGCCATGAAGCAGGTCATAACATCCGCTTACCAGAACTTTTTTGCGTTTCATCGGACGAGATCACTTATTTATTGAACCGGTTTGTTCCTTTTTTCCTTCTGGTCTCATCAACAACCTGTTCACTTATCCAGTCATATGTTTTTTTCATTCCTTTCCTGAGAGGAATAGATGGTTCCCAGCCGAGATATTTTTTAATAAGGGTATTTTCCGAATTACGACCTCTAACTCCTTTTGGAGCTTTCAGATCGTATATTCTGTTAAGTTTGTAACCTGCTATATCTTCAACTATATCAACAAGCTGGTTAATTGAGACCATTTCGCTGCTTCCAAGATTAAGCGGCTCTTCAATATTGCTGTACATAATATCCTGTATTCCCTTAATACAATCATCTATGTACATAAAGCTCCTGGTTTGAAGTCCATCTCCCCAGATCACTATTTCCTTTTTCCCGGTAATACCGGCTTCAATTACTTTACGGCTGATAGCTGCCGGTGCTTTCTCACGGCCACCATCAAAAGTCCCGTAAGGACCATAAACGTTATGGAATCTTGCAACTCTTGTAGTAAGGCCAAAATCTTCCCTAAAATGACGGCACATGCGCTCGCTGAATAATTTTTCCCATCCGTAACCATCCTCCGCCAATGCCGGGTAAGCATCGGATTCTTTTAAGCCCGGATTATGTGGATCGGTCTGCTTATCACCATTGTAAACACATGCAGACGAGGCATAGAAAAACCTGTCTATACCGCAATCCTTTGAAGCAAGAAGAAGGTGAGTATTTATCAGAACACTAATCATACATGCTGCCTTGTTATTTTCAATAAATCCCATACCTCCCATATCTGCAGCCAGATTAAAAACTTCATTATAACCATTTACAGCTCTATAACAGTTTTCTCTCAGACGTAGATCCAGCATGAGGTTATCTGCCTCATCTGAAACCTGATACCATTCGTTAAGAGGTTTTAAATCAACTGCACGAACACGATTACCTTTTTTAACCAGTTCTTTCACAAGGTGTCCGCCAATGAAACCTCCTGCTCCTGCTACAACAATCTTTTTCATAATTTTCAAATTTTAATGCTTACTTACACGGTAACTTTCGCGATTACTTTAAAGTACAAAATTAAGATTATTTTTACTATAACAATCTCTCAAAGACCATAATTTCATTAAAAATGTCCTTTTATTCTGATCTTAATCACAAACTTTAAAATATACTATAAGACATAAAAGTTGTGGCTTTTCGCATCTCCTCAGTCGAAAGACGCCTTATTATGGTTTTGATAACTTTTTAATTTTAATTTCTTTCCCTGTATACTGGATAATCTCTGCCTTTTTAGCCGGTTCTACTCCGGTGCCATTATTACTGTTAACCCAGACAATTTTAAATGCCCTATTCTCCAACATTCCGGGGAATTTACCATTTCTGTCTTTTATTGTAAAGGTTTTTTCAGCTTCATTCCAGTTCATGGTAATTGTGGAATACTTGCCTGATTCGTAATTATAGGTATCGTTTTCGTCCTCGTAAAGGACGAAATCTGCATTTGCTCCTGTATAAACACGAATTTCAATGGGATCAGCAGCTTTTTCTGTAGCGTACTGCAGATAGGGTCCCATCGGTATAATTGAACCTGCCCTTACATAAAGAGGAATGGTTTCGATTGGAGCATCAGCATCAATAGTCTTTCCGCCCGTAATCAATTTACCTGTCCAGAAATCGTACCAGTCGGACATTTTCGGAAGATATACCTTTCTTGTTTTCTTAATATCCTGGCTATTTGAAAGATTATATAAACTCTTTGTGACCGGGTTCACCATAAAGGCCGGACCAAACATATACTGATCAGGAATTGATTTAATAGCATCATCATCAGGAAAATCGAAAGCAAGCGAACGCATAATGGTATAGCCTTCATTGGTTACCTTCCATGCAAGGGAATAAATGTAAGGTAAAAGCCGGTAGCGCAGATTGTCATAATTCAACAAAATGGATTTCGTTGTTGCATCCCAGTTATCGGAGAATAGAGCCCTTTCGCCTTTCCCATGAATTCTGAAAATAGGACTGAATGTACCGAACTGAAACCATCGTGTAAAGAGCTCACGGTTTTTCGGCACTGACCAATCAGGAGCCTGCCAATGAAAATGGTAGCCACCAATATCTGAAGTCCAGTAAGGAATGCCCGATACACACGCGTTAATTCCCTGAGGCACCTGGTTCCTGTAAGCATTCCAGGTACATGTAATATCTGACGACCATAAAGTTGCAGCATTCCTTTGTTGCCCTGCAAATGCCTGACGGATCAGAAAAAATGCCCTCTTTCCTGGTATATCTTTTCTCCAGTTTTCATACAGGCCGGTTGAATGCATTAAAGAATATGTATTAAAATAGTCGATTCCTTTGCCGAGAGCAAAGACGGCTTTTCGCCTTTCATCAAGAAGAGTACCATTATCCGGTTCGCACTGGTCGACCCACCATGCATCCCAGCCCTGGGGTTTTATAAGACTGTCCCTTGCCTGGTCCCAGTACATTTTGCGAGCCTTTTCACTGTGAGCATCATAATAGTTATCAAAGGTATGGGTCATTACATTATCCCACAAAATTGTAGTGAGATTGCCGGCCTTAGCCATGGCATTATAATTGGCTGTACCTTTTGCCATAACCGGCCATATTGAGATCATGGCGTGAATATTTGCCTTATGCAGTTCTGCGACCATTGCTTTTGGATCGGGATATCTCTCAGGCCAGAACTTATGAGATCCAATGACATCGGGTTCCCAGTAAAACCAGTCCTGTACAATACAGTCAACAGGGATATTATTTTTGCGGTAATTTTCTTTTACTGATAATACTTCAGCCTGGCTTTTGTACCTGTCCTGTGACTGGAACAACCCAAAGGCCCATTTTGGAAACATAGGTGCTTCTCCTGTTGCCACCCGGTATGATGCTATGATACTGTCAAAGGAAGGTCCGTAAATAAAATAGTAATCAACCATCTCTCCACTTTCTGACATATACTTAAATTTAGTATTTCCTGCCTCATCGCCATAAAAATATGAAGGCGAGTAGTTGTCCCACAAAAGTCCGTATCCTCTGGTAGATAATATCACTGGTATAGCACCGGTCATGTATTTTATAACCAGATCCTGTTTACGGCCTTTATAATTAATTGACAGTGAATCTTCAGGATGACATCCTAAACCGAAAAGCGCCTCATTGGCCGGGGAAAGAAACTGTGTTGTGCAATTATTAACCTGCAAGCCTGCAATTACAGCCGGAGTCATATTCTTCCCGTTTCCCCCGTCTTCAGACAGTATTGTTGATCCTTTCAGATCAGTAAACCTGATCGCATTTGTGCTCTTGTTTATCCAAACTTTTAAATTTCCCGTGATAATAACTATATCTTCCTTATTTTCAGAGAAGGTGAATTTTGTGCCTTTCTTCCAGTCATCGGTAATTACCAGCGACTTCTTCATCAGAAAATCCTGCAGTACAGTATATTTCACTTCAATAATGTTATCAGAGCACACTTTAACTTTCATCAAACCTTTATCCAGCTTAAAGGTTATCCCATCGTTGTCCTTTGTAAATGATACTACTTTTGCCTGAGCAACAACAGACAGAACTGTTAATGCCAATACACCCAGGACTTGTTTAATTCTTAATGCTTTAAGTTTCATTGCTAATTTTTAAGTTATAATTTAAACGATCTATTTTCTTTAATGACTTACAAAATAGTGAGGTTCTTCAAATCTCTTTGTATGATAAAAATTTAGTCAGATAGAGTGTTGAAGGGCTGGTTGAATCTTATTTGGCCAGCCACCCACCCTCAACAAGAATACAAAGGTCGTCATTCTTTACTTAATTAGTTAATCCTTATTGATATGTGTTTTTTATTTTTTCGATATATCTGTGAATCAATCATTTTACATTATGGCTCAGAAATAAAAGAACGAATACCATCGGCCCATACTTGATATCCTCTTTCTGTAGGATGACAAAAATCGAAAGTCATGCCGGGAAGGAAGCGCCCATCTGCATCAAGCATTTCTGGTCCAACATCAACAAAAGTTATTTTATGATCATTTGCAAAAGTTACAAGTTGTTCATTAATTTCTTTTATCAGTACTCTCCGCGGATCTGTTGGATTTTGTTCGCGGGGAAAGATAGCCATTAATATTATTCTTGCATCGGTAACCTTAGAGCGTACTCGCATACAGATAGCACTGATACCATCAACAATTTCCTTTGCAGTATTTTTTCGTGCATTTGAGGTTTCACTTGTATTATTAGTGCCAATGTTGATAATAACAGTCCTTGGATGAAGCCCATCGAGCTCCCCGTGATCGAGCCGCCAAAGAACATTTTGTGTGCGGTCCCAACCGAAACCAAGATTCAACACACGGTAGCTGCTAAACAATGAGTTCCACGTTTTGGGGCCATTCGGATTTCTTGGCTTTCCATCGGCATTTTTCAACTTTGGTTCTCCTCCCCAGAAATGCGTTATGGAATTGCCAATAAGAACAATTTCCGGATTGATGGAATCTTTTATTCTGAGGACTTCGGAATGGCGGCTCCACCAGTCATAACTATCATTTTCCAGTTTAGGGACGGGTACAATTGCTGTATTTGATGAAATTTCCTTATCAAGTGATTTATCGCCCATTAGTTCAGAAAGCAGAGGTTCCATGGCTTGTGCCCAGGCTTTAGCCCCTGCAGGTGTCGGGTGTAGCCAATCTCCTAACATATCATGGTTGAGCGATCCATCTAAATTGAGAAACACATGGTTTATGTCGCAATAGAAAATATGTTTTCCGTCGGCAAGCCTGGAAACGATATCCGAAGCCCGCTCGAGAATGGCACGGTTAGAAGTAGGGTTTGGACCTCCATAACAACCCGGGAAACAACGAAGTATGATAATTTTTGTGTCAGGAAGCTTTTCGCGTAATAATTTTACAATTGTTTCTATTCCTCCAGCGAGCTGACCGGCCGTATGTCGAGTAGGGTAATTCTTTTCGTCAACATTATTAGTACCTAGTTCTAAAATAACTACTTTTGGCGATTGTCCCTCCAGTTCGCCATTTTGTATGTTCCAGATAATATTTTCTGTACGATAACCGCTGGTACCCAGATTCAATGCATTTCGCGAAGCAAAAAACTGGTTCCATACCGGTTGATATTCGGGTTTCTCGAAATTGTTCGTAATGGAGTTACCAATTAATATCAGGTCAAACTTCTTTTTCGCAACGAGAGCAAGTTTTTCAGCATGGCGTCCGCAAGCATATCCTTCGACAGGCATAGCAGCAGGATTTGGACCCGATACTGTTACTTCAGACTTTGCCTCCAGAAATGGTTTAAGAAGCAACCCGATTTCACTGTCCGACATTTTCTTCTCATTGTCGGTTTTATGTGAGCTGTCGGTCAATAAATAATACGATGACTGTCCGTCATATCCCTTCCAGATTTTCGAATATTCCTCACCACTATGGATCCATGCTTTATTGTCCTCAATGGAAAATGAAACAAATAGTCTGGCAGTTGGCTGTATGGGAGGCATTACTGCCGGAAATACAGTACCATTCATTGTTTCATTTAAATATTCCGGAGAAATAAGAATTACATCATCAGGTTGTTCTTTATCACCAAGTTTTTGGACTGTTCTTGCAGCAAGGTGCCCTCCCGAAGACAAACCCATAATATCAAGGCGATCGCCACGCAATCCAAATGACTTCCTGTCTGACTTAAGAAGCCGGAAAGCCTTCATAGCATCAACCAAAGCCATGTTGCGGACCCCAGGGTCTTTTGCTACATGGTACTCAAGGATAGCAACATCATAACCCTCAGTATTTAAAGATGATACCATTTTTTCACACCCTGGTTTTAAATTCAAGATTTCATATTCACCACCTGGAAAAAGTAACATTGTCCCTTCAGGAGAATTTGATTTTGTAGGGACAACGTGCAGTGCCGGAGAACTAAATTTATGAATATTACCATCAGTGTCAGGAATGTTGCCCATTGCCAATGCCTGACCATCTAGAGAAATGTATGTTGCACTTGCGGGGTTATTTGATTTAGTAATCCTGGACTGCCCGTATATATTGCCTTCATTCGTAAACAGGAGTAAAAGACTAACTACAAGTGAAATAAATGATTTCATATCGGATATTAATTTTAACCTGTTAATACGAATCAATCGGGTCTGAACCCAGGTTAGTTCATTTTATTTCATTACCTTAATCCGAAGAACGGAAAATGAATATGGTGCAAGTACCTGACTTAGAGTTTTCTCCTTAACTGCAAATTCGTCTTCAGATGGGCTTATCAGTTTGGGTTGTTCCAATGAATTGACTTTGCTGAGGTCTTCGCTTTTCAGAACAAAAATTTTACCAATTGGTCCAAGTTTTTTAGCGCTCTCAATAACAACTTTCGTTGTTTGAGTTTTTTCAGTTGGATTTACCAGTTTCAATATAATTTCATTCGAATTTTTATCAAAAGCCGCCGAGGCATACAATCCATTCTGTCCTGTGAGTGGTTTGTTTTCCATAAGAATGGGCAGAATCTCCGTTCCCTTATTATTGGAGAACAATTTCTGGACGTAATAATTGGTCGTTCCAAACGATCTGAGATTATCAAACCAGATCAGGTCGGGTGTCCATTGCCATGCATCCACATGTGCAAAGAGAGGAGCATAGGAACACATATTCACAATNNGCATAATAATGTTCATCAACAATCTGGGCGTTCAGTTTTTTCAATTCCTTTGAAGCGTAATCAAAATCCTTTCCTGATGGAGATGGGCCAGTTCCGGTAACAATTATAATGTCAGGATACTTTTCTTTAATAGCTTTTACAAACACTTTGTACCGTTCAATATATTGTGAGCCCCATTGTTCATTTCCAACACCAATAAATTTGAGATTAAAAGGAGATGGATGACCCATACCTGCACGCACCTTACCCCATTTGGATTCAGCAGGACTGTTAGCGAATTCTATTAAATCGAGCGCGTCCTGAATATAAGGATCAAGTTGATCCATCGGGACAACTTCAGCTGTATTGAACTGGCAGGCCATGCCACAATTGAGTACTGGCAAAGGTTCTGCACCTATGTCTTCAGCCAGTTGAAAATATTCAAAGAAGCCCATTCCGTACGATTGAAAATAGTCGGGTGTAAGACGGTGGGCAAATTCGGTATTCCACCGGTTCACTATCAGGTGGCGGTCTTCAATATTTCCTATTGTTTTTTTCCATTGATACCGGTTTTCGAGATCCCGGCCTTCAACAATACAACCTCCAGGGAAACGAAGGAAACCCGGTTTCAGATCGGCAAGCAATTGCACTAAATCGGAACGCAGTCCGCCGGGACGGTTTTTCCAGGTATCATCAGGAAAAAGTGAAATCATATCAATGTCAAAAGAGCCGTTTCCTTCAAACCACAAGTTCAGTTTAGCTTTTGGTTCGGCAGCTGTTGCCATAAAACTTACAGCGTATTTTTTCCACTCTTTTGCTTCCGGATTCAGGTTGGTTGTTCCAATCACTTCTCCTTTTGGATTCACCAGTTCGATCCGTATTTTCAAAGAACTACCTTCAAGTTGTCTGACTAAAACTGAGAAATGATAGGTCATTCCCTTTTTAATTCCCATTCCTCTGAAACCGCCATTGGATAACCCGAATGAAGCTTCACCCGGAGCTACTGTAATCCTGGCGAAGCGAGGATTGGCCGGGTTCGTCTCACCTCTGTTAATAATCAAAACACCTGTTGTGGTATCGGGCTTCAGAATTTTCCACCCCATCATGGGTTTATAAAATTCGAATGAACGATTCTTGACCAGTTCAGCATAAATACCACCATCGGCAGCAAAGTTTATATCTTCAAAGAAAATGCCCCACATGGTTGGCTGAATCGAAGAGCCAGGTTTGTCAGCATTAACTGAAATGACATTGGCAGTCTGAGCCTGACATATAATTCCGGAAGTAAAAAACAGGAATAAATAAAGTAATTTCTTCATATTAATACTTTTAATTTGCCCAGGATACTCCCATCTTTAATAGTAAAAAGAGTGGGATATAAATAAAAATACATCATTTCAATCTTGCAGAAAAGATGAGAAATTCTGTTTTTTAATGTATTCTGTATAGTCCGGCTCCATGACGGTTAATAGTCCGGGTAAATGAGTCTGTGAAATTTACAAGTTCTTTGCCACTCCACAGATCTTTTACAGTATGAGTACCTTTTAATCCCATCTGTTCAAATTTAACCGAAATTGAAGCTGTGTCATCTGGTTTGGGACCGGCAGGGTCTTCAACGAATACCAGGAATTTTGCGTTATTGTTCATTCTTAGCTGAGATTCCGGATCATTATTGATTATAACACCTGCTGGAACCACATTTTGCAGACCTGCTTTTGCTTTGAACTTTGTCATTCCTGCGGGTAAATCGTATTCAATAATTGTAGTAGCATTAACATTGATACCATTATTATATACTTTCCCGTTAACCGACAATTTTTCTCCCCTGGCTGCCTGATTAATAATAGGTTCTCCTCGTCCACCGGAAGTTTTAACCCATTTCAGGTCAGTAAGATTAATAGAACCTTTAGGACCAGAGAGCTTAGGTTCTATCCAGTCACAATTATGCCTTGCAAAACCAATGACATCATCAGAAGTTGCTACGAGGTACAACTTTTTAGCGCCACTAATATTGATGTCAATATCTACACTCTGTCTGGGTGTTTCCAGTGTAACCAGTTCACTTTTCCAGAGTGATTTGCTTTCGACAACCGGCTGTTGATCAGAAGCATTAAACAATGCCAGGTATTTATCTCCTGTTTTGGGATCATCGGCGGTCCATGCAATAAGATCATTCTCCCTGAAAAGCTGTTTCCCGTTGGCGCTGTGCTGATTTATATCCAGAACATCCTTATTGTTGATCAGTGATAATGTAAAATCGTCATTACTTGTCAAATCACCACCAAACATTAACGGGGAACGGAATATCGCAAAAAGTGACATTAAAGTATATTGTTCATCTTTTGTGAATCCTGTCATCCTTGGACCTCCGCGTTCGGCTCTCAGACCTATCTTGCCTAGAGGAAGCATGTCTCCGTCAGGGTAACAGCCCTGCACCCCAAGTCCTGCCCAGCTATTAAGAATTCTAAACTGATTTTTAAGTGCTTGCCAGTTATCCCAGAAATCATTCGAAGTGCGCCACATATTTACATTTTTCTTAAGGAAATCAATTGCTTCCGGTCTGTCTCCGCCTGGAGAAATGCTTATAACTATTGGTCTCCCACAACTATCGATAGCTTTTCTGACCATTTCAATTTCCTTATTACGACCGGAAAGATCATCGACTTTTACAAAATCAAGTCCCCATGATGCATAAAGCTTAAACAGGGAATTGTAGTATTCCTGTGCTCCAGGTTTTCCTGCAACAATAGTGTACATATCTTTAAGCCACATGCATTGACCTTCGGCAGAATAAATATCCTGGGCTTTGGAAGTGCTTCCAAGAATCGGAGTATTATTCTTGACGGCTATTACAGGGATTCCCCGCATCATGTGAATTCCAAATTTCAAACCCTTACTATGAATATAACCGGCCAAAGACTTAAATCCGTTCCCGTTTGCTGCTGAAGGGAAACGGTTTAGAGCAGGAGTAAACCGACCATATTCGTCAAGAGAGTATACGGGATTATCTTCATTATAACCACCTGATTTATCATTTGCCACATACCATCGAATATCCACAACAATATATTCCCATCCAAGTTTTTTAAGGTTCTTTGCCATATAATCGGCATTTGCTTTCACTTCATCTTCCATAACAGTCGGACCATAACAATCCCAGCTGTTCCATCCCATGGGAGGTGTCGGCGCCCATTTGTGAAATGCTGGTACATCGGCTTCAGAAACTACCGATTTATTTGTCTGGCAGCGGGTTAGCAAAAATATCGGGACCACCATTAAAAAAACAAAAAGAAACCTAAAAAAATAGATAAGAAAAGGTCTTGCAGTTTCCTTGCCTGTAAAATGAAAATTGTTATCCATAATAAGTGCTTTGTTTGCAGTGATAGTATTTGTAAAAAGAGCACAAATAATATTATATGCTCTTCCTTAATCATTTTAATGTGTTATTTTCTTTTATACCTATTTAGGCATTACAACATAAGGTGCAGCGTTAAGAAAATCAATACTTTTCTGGCAACTTGTAAACTGATCGAAATTATACTCTTCAACTTCAACCACACCATATTGCATACCTGATTTTGCAGCAGCGGCCCATATAGAAGCAAAATCCATCATCGTATCTGTTCCTCCGATTTCTTTTTTGTCTTTTATGTGCCAGAGCTCAAAACGACCCGGATACTTATTGAAATAATCAACAGGTTTAGCTCCGCCCATTACTACCCAGTAAAGATCCATCTCGAACATGACTTTAGAAGGATCAGTATTTGCAAGCATGTAGTCGTAAATTGTCTGACCATCCAGTTTGGTAGAGAATTCTTTACTATGGTTATGGTACCCGAACCGAATACCTTTGGCTTTGCATTTTTCGCCAATCCTATTAAAATAATCACAATAACGCTTCAAAGTATCGAGACTACGATATGCTCCTTCACCCATAGATGGCTGAACAAGAAATTTTGCACCGGCAGCAACATGAGCATCAATACATGCGTCCCACCATGCCATGGTCTTTCCGAAATTTGCAGAATCAGGCAAAGGCTGTCCGACATGAGAACTTAATATAGTCAACCCATTTGATTGACAAAGAGTTTTAAATGCAGCAGGTTCCATTCCATAAAGTTTTCCGTCGGCATAATTTGCAGGCTCGATAAATTTATAACCCATTTTACCTACTTTGGAGATAGCAGCTGGTACGTCTTTCATGATGGAATCACGTATGGAATACAGCTGCAGTCCCAGGTTCTTCTGAGGTATTTTCATAAATGAATAAAAGGTGGAAAATATAGTGCCTGTTACAGCCAGTAAAAGGACAACAGAAATAATATTTCTTCTTTTCATTTTTATCAGGTTTAGATTTTAATGTTCAGGTCTAGTAATTCAGAATCCATAAGTACCTTATTATTAATTAATTAAAATAACAGGAACATGAAAAGTAAAAGTATGTATTATTTAATTTTTCACAAAATAAATACTAAGTAATCTTTGTGGCACTCTGAGGTTCCTCTGTATTCCTCTCCCGCCTAAGCGGGACAAGTTGTGACAGTTCATTTTTTTTGCTATACAGAGCACTCGGACCTTCTTTCCGGCTTGCAGAGAAGCCCAGAGTTATTTATTCGGAGATAAATTTCAATAAGGGTACTAGAATCGGTTGCCCTTTTTCGGCATTAAAGGAGACATTCTTCTGTTTAATATTATCTCCCTCCCTGTTTTGATCACTTATTGAGGTAGCATGTATATAAGGATTCATTTTACTGATAAATATTAAAGCCCGTTCTTTTGCTTCAAGTGAAAAATTCACGAATTTCGGATAAACCACAGCTATTATATCCGCAAGTCCTGAACTCTTAGATAAAATAGCCCCTTTCAAATTAATATTAGCCTTTTCATCCTGATAAATTACAACTATACCTCCTGAAGGGATCCAGTTCAGCCAGTTCATTTCTTCACCAGCATTTTTTTCACTACCTTTTTTAATGATAGCATCTGAATAGTATTTTTTCAACCCTTCTTTAAAAAGCGGCGGAAGTTTTGTATTATTTATATAGCCGCTTATCATCCTGCAATTATTGTAATGATCAATATTGAAATTGTAGTCATTGGCATTAAGGTGTCCGCCGGAATTCAAAAGTTGGGAACTAAACAAATCACCTAACGACCTGAATTCAATTGTGGCGGTATCTAAAGAAGGATTATTCTTAAATATATAATCTTTGATCATCATGATATATCCATGCTTATCAGATGACCCAAGATTGAGTTCATCATAATTCATTTTTATTTCACGCGGAACCTCGTCCAGTCTGTTAACCTTGAGTAAAATTTTGGAAACACCGATTCGTCCTTCATCCTGCAGAACCGGCTCGACAATAACCGAATTATCAGATTCCATTTCTTCTGCCTCGATATCAAATGTTCCTGAAGCCAGTCCGCTTGATGATACGGAGACATTTATCTTTCCAGGCTTACCTGTGGATCTTATCACGTTTGATATTGGCATCTCCATGTACCAAACACCATCAATCTCATGATGTTTGTTAATATCTGATCCATAAACTGACGGGCCTACCAGGGTTGCAGGTCCGGTCAGAGTCCATTTAATTGCATTATTGGCACCCTGAAAATGAATTCCCTGGGAATCAACAATATCCGCTGTAATAATGACAACGGAACCACGATCGGCCTTTATTTTATTCTGTGATCCGATAACAACTATTTTTGCCGGTTCTCCGGCCATTACAACCTCTGTCTGGATTGTTTTTCCTCCTTTAGTTCCGAGTGCGCTTATTATCCCTTTCTCAATCAATACATTCTTAAAAGTAACACTATGGAAATTAGACTGGTCAGGCGACTGGAATCCTTTACTTACGCCATTGACCTTAAGCTCAACCTTATCACAATTCGAATTCACGGATATATCTTCCTTTAGACCGACATATTGAGATCGCCAATAAGATGGCTGAATAAAAACCATTAAATTTTTACCATAAATAGCCTGCCAGAAATAGTACATTAATTTAGGTATCCTGTAAACATCCACAGTACCTGAAGGATCAATATGCTGAAGTGGTGAATTAACGTAATCCTTGTCAGCGCCGTGGTCTCCATAAAGCCAGTTACCCAAGTTTCCGATTTCAGTTGCTTCACCAGCTTTTATCATGCTCATTTCGTGTCCATCAGTCCCATTCTGATGTCTTTCAGTCGGTTTCAGGTCGTTAATATCCAGGTTATTCCATCCCCTGATAGTAAATTTCGAAATGTCTTCAAGTGCGAGGTTTTCATTGGTAAGCTTAACAAAAGCGCCCGCAGAACCATCTGTAACCTTGCATGCAGTCAATATCCTTGTCGTATCTTCAGCCACCGCGAATTTTGAATCAACAGCATGGTTGGTCTCGTTTCCCATACTCCATAACATTATGCTGGGATGGTTACGGTCGCGACGTATCATCTCTTTCATTTGCTGTTCCTGAACCTCTGCAGAGAAATCCTGGATATTAATACTGGGAGATTCCTCATCTGTCACGATACCTAGCTTATCAGCTAAGTCATATACAAGTTTATCATTGGGATAATGTGCAGTCTTTACGAAGTTATAATTAAGGTTTTCAGACATATCTGTATAATCCATAATCGTAATCCACTTTGGAATGGCGTCTCCCAGCCATGGATACTCCTGGTGACGGATTCCTCCGTGAATAATCATTTTCTTATCATTTACATAGAGAAAGTTCTCTTTATAATCCCACCTTATCCAACGAAAACCGAGTGGACTTGAATAATTATCGGCCACCAGTTTCCCTTCAATAACCTGAGTATAAACCTTGTAGAGGTAGGGATCATCATTTGACCATAAATGAGGATTTTTAATGGGTTTGCTGGTCTGATCGAATTTAAAAAGCTGGCCGGGATTTATTACAGTTTCCGATTTAATTACCTGAATAACTTTATTTGTAGCGTCTGCAATAGAGGTTTGTAAAGTACAGGTTTTCTTTTGCAGATTATCATTTTTTACCCATGTCTGGACCCTTACAACAGCCTCTTTTTCTGAAACCATTGGCGTAGTAACAAATGTTCCTCCCTCATGGGTCGCTGAGCCCTGCATAGGAATGAAAAGTTTATCTTTAAGGACTATTGTTACATCTCTGTAGATACCGCCATAGACATCAAAACTGGCTGGAGCTAGCGGAGGTATCCTGAACTCATCTTTCTGCCGGTTATTTACAGCAACAGCTAGAACATTATCTTCTCCGGGTTTTACATCTGCTGTAATATCAAAATCGAAAGAACCATACCCTCCCTTGTGATCGCCAAGATATTTACCATTGAGCCAGATTTTGCAATATTTCTGAACGCCTTCAAACTCAATAAAAACCTTCCGGTCGGTGTATTCAACACCAATAGAAAAGTGCTTCCTGTACCAGCCCCATCCCATCCACCAGTAAGGATTATCGGATTCCGTAGTATTCCTGATAAAAGGATGAAGTTCACCAGTAGTTTCATAGGTGCTCCAGGTATGTGGAATACTTATCGCCGGCCACCTGGAATCATCGAATCCCGGAGCTTCGTATCCTTTATTTGCACTTGGAGCGGGGAAATAATTGAAAGTCCATTGGGAATTAATTATCTTTTCAATCCTGTTACTTTTCTGATTTTCTATTGGTTTCTTCTGCGCAAATGAAACGGAAAAGAAAAGTAACGTTGAAAACAGAAAAGTGATAACTTTCATATTCAGCTTGTTATGAAGATTGTATTATTATGTACAAGATAATAAATATTTAGAATATAGAATAAATGATTTTAAAAATTCGAAAGGTGAAATTAATAGTTTCATAACATGCTATGATCCCAAATTACTACCTGCCTCACTGCTATTACCCGCTATAATTCTTACCATTCAGAATTCCCTAAAATAAACAGTATTTGTCCCTTTTCAGACAGGTTGGGGGTAAAAAATAATAACTAAAATGAAGAAAAACAGTAATTTTTCTTTGATATATTAAAAATATAGATACATTTGTCCGTCAATTTATAATAAAACAGTGAAAATATCTTTAATCCATATTATAATCCTCGTCCTCATTATTGCTCATAGCACATGACCCGGGAATAATATGTGATACTATAGACATAAAGAAGCTTTCCGGGTAACCGGGAAGCTTTTTTTTTAACATGATTTTTAAAATGAAGAACCAACTCAGAAGCTCAAAAACGACTACTGGCAGAAATATGGCAGGGGCAAGAAGCCTTTGGCGTGCCAACGGCATGAAGGAAGAACAAATGGGAAAACCCATAATTGCAATTGTTAATTCATTTTCACAATTTGTACCCGGGCATACTCATCTTCACGAGATAGGTCAGATTGTTAAAAAGGAGATTGAGAAAAGAGGTCTCTTTGCTGCCGAATTCAATACAATAGCTATTGACGACGGAATTGCAATGGGTCATGAGGGAATGCTCTACTCTCTCCCATCGAGAGAATTAATCGCTGATAGTGTTGAATATGTCTGCAACGCACATCTTGCGGATGCGATGATCTGCATAAGCAACTGTGACAAGATTACTCCGGGAATGATGATGGCAGCTATGAGAATTAATATTCCGGTAGTCTTTGTTTCAGGAGGGCCTATGGAAGCCGGACGTTTTAATAACAAGTATCTAGATCTTGTAGATGCAATGGTTGCTGGTGCTGATGACTCAATCAGTGACAGTGATCTGTATGAGATTGAAAAATCTGCATGTCCTACATGTGGTTCATGTTCCGGGATGTTCACCGCTAACTCAATGAATTGCCTGACAGAGGCATTAGGACTTTCACTTCCGGGAAACGGGACCATTGTTGCAACTCACATTAACAGGGTACACCTCTTTGAAAAAGCCGCCGGATTAATCGTCGATCTGGCAAACAGGTATTACAATGATGGAGATGATTCGGTTCTTCCTCGTTCAATTGCAACAAAACAGGCATTTATAAATTCTATGTCGCTCGATATAGCTATGGGCGGATCTACAAATACAGTTCTTCATCTTCTTGCCATAGCTCAGGAAGCAGGAGTTGATTTCACAATGAGTGATATCGATAAACTCTCACGTAAAATCCCCAACATTTGCAAGGTAGCCCCAAGTTCACAATATCATTTACAGGATGTTAACCGTGCAGGAGGTATCCTGGGAATAATGGGTGAACTGGAACGCGGAAACCTTATTGACCCCAATGTAAAAAGAGTGGATTATCCGACTCTTCGTGAAGCTGTTTCAGATTGGGATATAAAGGGATCCAAAGTTCAGCCTGCCGCTTTGGATATTTATAAGAGTGCCCCTTCCATGGCAATAAACCTGAAGATGGGATCACATAGTACGATGTATAAAGAACTTGATACTGACAGGGAAAAAGGATGCATCAGGTCCGTCGAATATCCATACAATAAGGATGGCGGACTTGCTGTACTTTTTGGAAATATTGCACGGAAAGGGTGTATAGTTAAAACCGCAGGTATTGTCTCATCACTTTTTTCATTCACAGGTAATTCCATAATCTTTGAATCACAGGATGCTGCTGCTGATGGAATCCTGAAAGGAGCTGTAAAAGAGGGTGATGTGGTAGTAATCAGATACGAAGGCCCAAAGGGTGGTCCAGGTATGCAGGAGATGCTCTATCCCACTTCATACCTGAAATCGAGGGGCCTCGATAAAAAATGTGCACTCATAACCGATGGAAGGTTTTCCGGTGGCACTTCCGGTTTATCTATCGGTCATGTATCACCTGAAGCCGCATCAGGAGGTGAACTTGCTCTGATCAGAACAGGTGATCGTATTGAAATAAACATCAGTGAAAGAAAAATTAATGTCCTTTTATCAGATGAGGAGTTACAAATTAGAAAAGTAGAAGAGGAATCAAAAGGAGACAGAGCTTATTTACCTGAAATGCGTAACCGGGTAATTTCATCTGCATTAAAAGCTTATGCAGCTAATGTGAGTTCAGCTGACCTTGGGGCAATTAGATTGATTTGAGGTAAAATGTCGACTGCAAGACTAAGAGATTAAGAGACTAAGAGACATAAAGACAATAATTTTATGAAGACTGAACAGGAAAAAGAACAAGCAACAATGGAACTCAATGGACAGGAACATATTACAGGAGCAGAGGCTATTCTGCAATGTCTGATTGAGGAAGGAGTGGATACTATTTTTGGCTATCCTGGTGGTGCTATAATGCCTATATATGACAAACTTATGGATTATGAAGACAGGCTTCGGCACATACTGACGCGTCATGAACAGGGAGCAGCACATGCCGCTCAGGCATATGCTATGGTTACAGGAAGGCCGGGTATTTGTTTTGCCACCTCAGGTCCGGGTGCCACAAATCTTGTAACCGGCATTGCCAACGCATTTCTTGATTCAGTTCCGGTTGTATTCATTACAGCCCAGGTCGTATCTGGTCTTATCGGCACAGATGCTTTCCAGGAAACTGATATTATAGGAGTTTCAATGCCTGTTACAAAATGGAATTGCCAGGTAAAAAAACCTCAGGATATACCTGAAGTGATTGCAAAAGCTTTTTATATCGCCAAAACCGGTCGGCCAGGTCCTGTTCTGATTGATATAACAAAAGATGCCCAGCTGGAAAAACTTAATTTCAAGTATAAAAAATGTGACTACATAAGAAGTTATAATCCTCACATTCCATTGCATACAAAAGCAATAGAATCTGCTGCTATAATGATAAACCATGCTGAAAGACCGTTGATTCTTGCCGGTCATGGAGTTTTGATTTCAGGAGCAGAAGACGAATTGAAAGCATTCGCAGAAAAGACAGGAATACCTGTTGCGTCAACCCTGCTAGGTCTTTCGGGGTTCCCTTCAGATCATCGTTTGTTCACCGGTCTGCTGGGTATGCATGGCAACTACGGACCTAATCTCCTCACAAATGAAGCAGACCTTATTATTGCAGTTGGAATGCGTTTCGATGACCGTGTTACAGGTAATCTTAAGAAATATGCGAAGAAAGCAACGATAATTCATATTGAGATTGACGAGGCTGAGATAAATAAAAACGTCATCGTCGATGTTGAAATACACAATGATGCAAAAGAGGCTCTTAGATGCCTGATCCCTCTTGTCAAAGAGAACTCTTTTGAAAAATGGATCAGAGAATTCAGAATTTGTGATAAAATTGAATATGAGAAAGTTATAAAACCTGAGACAAAGCCCGATAAAGGAGAAATACGGATGGGTGAAGTTGTCACTCTGATATCAGAGATAACAAAAGGAGAAGCAATAATCGTGACAGATGTTGGACAAAATCAGATGTATGCTGCCAGGTATTATAAATTCAATCATCCTAACAGCCTGGTAACCTCAGGTGGAATGGGAACGATGGGATTCGGACTTCCGGCAGGTATTGGCGCCAAAATAGGAAGACCGGATAAAATTGTTGTTACTTTCGTGGGAGATGGAGGTCTCCAGATGACAATACAGGAGTTAGGAACTATTCTGCAATATAATGTGCCTGTTAAAATAATAGTTCTAAATAATAACTTCCTGGGTATGGTACGTCAGTGGCAGGATATGTTTTTCGAAAAGAGATATGCTTCGACGAAATTAGTTAATCCTGATTTTGTAATGATTGCCAATGCTTACAATATTCCGGCTAAAAAAGTTTCGAAAAGAGAAGAACTCAGAAGTTCAATGGAAGAAATGCTTGCCGGAGAGGGACCATTTCTGCTTGACATTGTAATAGAGAAGGAAGGAAATGTCTTCCCCATGGTGGAACCCGGATCATCGGTTTCCGAAGTTAGATTAACTTATTAAATAAAAATCTCTGTGAAACTCTGGGACTCCTCCGTGCAAATCTGTGTAAGTTTTTGCAAATTGTTACACAGAGAACCACAGAGATGACACAGAGTAACACTGAGAAAAAATAATAGAAAATGAAACAGGAATTTACAATATCAGTATTCACTGAGGACCATATCGGGATCCTTGGTCAGATAACAATAATTTTGACACGAAGACAGATTAATATAGATAGTTTCACCGCCTCCGAATCAGCTGTAAAAGGAGTGTATCTTCTCACAATTGTTGTGAATACAACAAGTGAAATGGTCCAGAAGGTGGCAAGACAGATGGAAAAGCTTATCGATGTCTTAAAAGTGTTTGTGCATACCTCCGATCAGATTATTTATCAGGAGATTGCACTGTTTAAGGTTACTACTAACGGATTAATGTCAGGTAACGTGATTGATCATATAGTCAGGTCCCACTATGCAAGAATTCTGGAGGTTTCACCCGAATATATGGTAATTGAAAAAACAGGCAACAAAATAGAGATATCGGAATTACTTTCTCAGCTTGAACCATTTGGTTTGTTGCAGTTTGCCAAGTCAGGACGTGTTGCAATAACCAAACAGGTTAAGGAGCTAAATGCATATCTGAAAGAGATGGATGAAGCCAATCGTTATAAAACAGAACCAACACTTAATTAAAAACCAGTATTAATCACATATTAAATATTTAAGATTATGGCAAAAATTGATTTTGGCGGAGTCGTCGAAAATGTAGTTACAAGAGAAGAATTTTCACTTTCAAAAGCACGCGAAGTACTTAAAAATGAAGTAGTAGCTGTTATCGGTTATGGTGTTCAGGGACCTGCACAGTCGATGAACATGAAGGATAATGGTATAAACGTTATTATTGGTCAGGCTCCGGAGTTCAAGGCCGACTGGGATAAAGCCATTGCTGATGGTTTTGTTCCCGGGAAAACACTATTTCCTATTGAAGAAGCCGCAAAAAAAGGTTCTATAATTCAATATCTCGTTTCAGATGCTGCTCAGCGTATAATCTGGCCAAAATTAAAACCATGTCTCAAAAAAGGAGATGCACTATATTTTTCACATGGGTTTTCAATTACTTATAAGGAACATACCGGAGTTATTCCTCCCGATTTTGTGGATGTTATTCTCGTTGCACCCAAAGGGTCAGGAACAAGTGTAAGGCGAAATTTCCTGGCAGGTGCGGGTATTAATTCAAGCTATTCCGTATTCCAGGATTTTACCGGGAGAGCTGAAGAACGGACACTTGCCTTAGGCATTGCTATTGGTTCAGGCTATCTCTTCCCTACTACTTTTGAACAGGAGGTTTTCAGCGATCTGACAGGAGAACGTGGGGTTTTGATGGGCGCTCTTGCAGGAATTATGGATGCGCAGTATGAGGTACTCAGGAAAAATGGGCACAGTCCGTCTGAGGCTTTTAATGAAACTGTGGAGGAGCTGACCCAGAGTCTGATAAGATTGGTTGATGAAAATGGAATGGACTGGATGTACGCCAACTGCAGTGCAACTGCGCAACGCGGAGCACTTGACTGGCGTCCAAAATTTAAAGCAGCAACACTTCCTGTTTTCAACGACTTATATAATAAGGTTAAATCTGGAGAAGAATGTGTTAGAGTTCTCAATTCAACCGGAGCAGTCAATTATAAACAGGTTCTTGATGCCGAACTACATGAACTGGGCAATTCCGAGATGTGGAGAGCAGGCGCTGCAGTGCGAAAACTGAGACCGGTGAAATAGAAATCTTATACAAATAATTTAATAATATGGAAGATAAGATCATTATTTTCGATACCACCCTCAGGGATGGAGAACAGGTGCCTGGTTGCCAATTAAATACAATTGAAAAAATTGAAGTTGCACAGGCCCTTGAAGCCCTTGGCGTCGATGTGATCGAAGCTGGTTTTCCCATTTCGAGTCCCGGAGATTTCAAATCGGTAGTTGAGATTTCAAAGGCTGTTTCAAACCCGGTGATCTGCGCACTTACACGTGCGGTTAAAAAAGATATCGAAGTCGCTGCTGAGGCTCTTCAGAATGCAAAAAGAAAAAGGATACATACCGGCATCGGCACCTCTGCCTTCCATATCAAATATAAGATAAAAACAACTCCTGAGGAGATTCTGAAAAGAGCAGCAGATGCTGTTAAATACGCCAGAAAATTCGTCGACGATGTTGAGTTTTATGCTGAAGATGCAGGCAGAAGTGAGAATGAATACCTGGCTAAAGTTATAGAAGCTGTTATAAAAGCAGGAGCCACCGTTGTAAATATACCTGATACGACCGGCTACTGTCTTCCTGAAGAATACGGTCAGAAGATAAAATACCTCAGAGAAAATGTTCCTAATATTGATAAAGCCACAATATCAACACATTGCCATAATGATCTGGGCATGGCAACTGCAAATACAATGATGGGGATAATCAATGGAGCAAGACAGGTTGAAGTGACAATGAATGGTATCGGAGAGAGAGCAGGAAACACGTCTCTTGAAGAGATTGCTATGATAATTAAAAGTCACCATGACCTTAATTTAAGAACAGATATCAATTCAAAACTGATATTCAGCACAAGCCGGCTTGTCTCAACTCTTATGAGTATGCCTGTGCAGGCTAATAAAGCTATCGTAGGAAGAAATGCATTTGCTCATTCTTCGGGCATTCATCAGGATGGCGTTCTTAAGAACAGGGAAAATTATGAAATCATAGATCCGGTAGAGGTTGGAATAAGAGAGTCTTCAATAATCCTTACGGCCCGAAGTGGCAGGGCTGCTCTTAATCATCGGCTGGAATTACTCGGATTCAACTTTGGGAAGGAAGAAATTGATGATATTTACCATCGTTTCCTTCTGCTCGCCGACAGGAAAAAAGAGATCAATGATGAAGACATAAGAATACTTGCCGGTGTCGTTTTCCAGGGGGAAAAATCGCTTAAACTCGATCTTCTTCAGGTTTCTTGTGGAAAATCATTAATCCCGGTTGCTACTGTTGGTGTGAAGATGAACGGTGAAGTGCACTTCTCGACAGCTTCCGGCAATGGACCGATCGATGCGGCGTTCACTGCTGTCAAACAGCTCATCAGCAAAACAGTGCATCTCGAAGAATTTCTGATTCAGGCAATCACAAAAGGAAGTGATGACCTGGGTAAGGTACACATTCAGGTAGAACACCAGGGAAAAATCTATTATGGTTTCTCTGCAAATACCGATATCATTACTGCTTCGGTTGAAGCTTTTATTGATGCTCTTTCAAAAATTAAATGACCCCCAAACCCCCCGAGGGGGGCTTAACCTAATTTCCAACCCCCTTCTCCCAGAGGAGAAGTGGAACAAAAAAAACAGTTTTAAGTCCCTCTCCCTTGGGAGAGGAATTTAGGGTGAGGTAAAAAGGTGCGAGGGGGCAAAAATAACTGAGAAAAAGAATAAATATTCTATATATGAAGTCAAAAACACTTTTCGACAAAATCTGGGACAGCCATGTAGTCCGATCTATTGAAGATGGACCTGATGTTCTGTACATCGACAGGCATTATATACATGAAGTTACCAGTCCTCAGGCTTTTAATGGTCTGAAAGAAAGAGGAATTCCGGTATTCAGACCAGGCAAAACCATTGCCACTGCCGACCATAACATCCCCACTAAGAATCAGCATCTTCCAATACTTGATGAGCTTTCACGCAATCAGGTTGAAAGACTGAGCGAGAATTGCCGGAAGTATGGCATAGAGTTATTTGGTCTTAACCATCCGAAAAATGGTATTGTCCATGTTATTGGTCCTGAATTAGGATACACTCTGCCCGGAATGATCATAGTATGTGGTGATAGTCATACATCAACCCATGGCGCGTTTGGTACAATTGCATTTGGCATCGGGACCAGCGAAGTTGAGATGGTGCTGGCAGCGCAGTGTGTTCTTCAGCCAAAACCAAAGAAGATGAGGATAACACTCGATGGTGAACTTCATAAAGGCGTGACTTCAAAAGATATAATTATGTACATTATATCTGAGATCTCGGCAAGCGGAGCCACAGGATATTTCGTAGAGTATTGCGGATCTGCTATCAGAAGTCTCAGTATGGAGGGCAGAATGACAATCTGCAATATGAGCATCGAAATGGGTGCCCGGGGTGGTCTGATAGCCCCCGACGAAACAACATTTGACTACCTGAAAAAAATTCAGGCAATTCCCGGAATTGATGATCTAAAATCATCAATCAATGAATGGAAAAAGCTGCGAAGCGATACTGATGCCGTCTTTGACAGGGATCTGAAATTTGATGCCGGTTTAATAAAACCTATGATCACTTATGGTACAAACCCTGGCATGGGAATGGCAATCGATGATTCAATTCCGCTTTCAGATGAGAATGGCAATAATGCCTCATCCTCATTCTTAAAATCGCTTGATTACATGGGTTTTAAACCCGGAATGAAATTGCTCGGGCATCCGGTAGATTTTGTTTTCTTAGGAAGCTGCACAAATGGAAGAATTGAGGATTTCAGAGCATTTGCACAGGTAATAAAAGGAAGAAAAAAAGCGGAAAATATTACCGCGTTGATCGTACCCGGTTCGAAAAAGGTGGAAGAACAGCTGGCTGCCGAAGGATTGACAGAACTTTATAAAAGTGCAGGCTTCGAGGTTAGACAGCCAGGATGTTCATCTTGCCTGGCGATGAATGAAGATAAAATACCCCGTGGCAAATATGCTGTTTCAACTTCTAACAGGAACTTTGAGGGGCGACAGGGGCCTGGCTCCAGGACCTTACTTGCCAGTCCGTTAACAGCAGCTGCAGCAGCAATAACCGGGAGAATAACAGATCCAAGGGATTTTATAAACGAAAACCAAAAAGTTAAAAAATAATCAGATATGCCAAAAGTTAAGTTTGATATTCTTGAGTCGACCTGTGTTCCCCTTCCATACGAAAACGTTGATACTGATCAGATTATCCCGGCAAGATTTTTAAGCGCAACTTCAAGACAGGGATTCGGGGATAATCTTTTCCGCGATTGGAGGTATGCCAAGACAGGAGAGAAAAACAATGAGTTTATTCTGAATAATCCGGACTTTTCCGGAAAAATACTTGTAGCCGGTAAGAATTTTGGAAGCGGATCGAGCCGGGAACATGCTGTATGGGCTATTTTTGATTATGGCTTCAAAGCTGTGGTATCAAGTTTTTTTGCCGATATTTTCATGAACAATGCCCTTAATAACGGTCTTCTTCCAATAGTAATTTCTGATGATCTTCTGAAAAAACTAACAACCCTGGTTCAAAATAATCCAAACACAAAAGTTAAAATTGATCTTGAAAAACAGACCTTTACAATTTTATCAACAGGAGATTCTGTAAAATTCGCAATCAATCCTTACAAGAAAGAATGTCTTCTTAAAGGACTGGACGATATCGACTTTCTATTGAGTATAAAGAGTCTGATAACCGGTTTTGAAAACAATAAATGCCTTACAAAATGAGAGTTGAAATAATGGNNATAATGGATACTACCCTCAGGGACGGAGAACAGACACAGGGAGTGTCATACTCACCACTCGAAAAGCTCCATGTGGCCAAGCTCCTCCTTAAGGATCTTAAAGTCGACCGTATTGAAGTGGCTTCAGCACGCGTTTCTTCAGGGGAATTTGAAGCTATCAGGCAAATAACCAACTGGGCGCGGCATAACAATCTCCAGAGAAAAATAGAAGTTCTGGGATTTGTCGACGGAGATATTTCCATAAAGTGGATAGCAGATGCGGGAGGAAAGGTCATCAATCTTTTATGCAAAGGGTCACTCCGGCATCTCGAGAAACAATTGAGAAAAACACCTGAGCAACATGTGAATGATATTAAAGATATACTCAGAAAAGCTGAATGCAGGGATATGGAGGTAAATATTTATCTTGAAGACTGGTCAAACGGTATGATACATTCTGAAGAATATGTTTTTTATCTTCTGGATTCTCTGAAAGATGAAAACATCCAGAGATTCATGCTTCCCGACACCCTGGGTATACTTAACCCTGAACAGACCTTCAATTTCTGCAAGATAGTTATTGACCGGTATCCTTCACTTCACTTTGATTTTCATGCACATAATGATTATGACCTGGCAGTTGCCAACGTCTTTTCAGCAGTTAAAGCAGGGATAAAAGGTATTCATACTACTATAAACGGGCTCGGAGAAAGAGCCGGGAATGCACCTCTTTCAAGCGTTATTGGTGTTCTTCGTGATCTTACTAAAACAGAGACCGGGATAAATGAGTTTGAAATAACCAAAGCAAGTAAAATAGTAGAGACATTCAGCGGAATCCGGATACCCGTAAACAAACCGGTTATCGGGGAGAATGTTTTCACTCAAACATCCGGTGTTCATGCTGACGGGGACAGTAAAGACAACCTCTATTATAATAACCTGCTGCCTGAAAGATTCGGAAGAAAAAGGAAATATGCCCTTGGAAAACAATCGGGAAAAGCAACAATCAGGAAAAACCTTGAAGAGTTCGGACTTTTTCTTAATCCCGAATCACTTACCAAAGTGACTCAGAGAGTTATTGAACTTGGGGATAAAAAAGAAAATGTGACTACAGAAGACCTGCCCTTTATCATTGCTGACGTACTTGGCAGCGAGCAGATAAATTATAAGATCTTTATCAAAAATTATTCTCTTTCCCTATCCTACGGTTTAAAACCGTTTGCAAGTGTTCTGATTGAGATTGACGGTAATTTGTACCAGGAAACATCATCGGGCGACGGACAATATGATGCTTTCATGAAAGCATTACGCATAATCTACGACAAACTGGGGAAACAGTTTCCTGTGTTAACAGATTATCAGGTATCCATTCCTCCCGGCGGTAAGACTGATGCCTTTGTAGAGACGGTGATTACCTGGGAGTACGATGAAAATGAATTTAAAACCAGGGGGTTTGATGCCGACCAGACAGAATCGGCAATTAAGGCGACTGAAAAAATGCTGAATATAATTGAGAATATAGAACTGAAAACAATAACTAGTAAAAATATAGCAGAAGTGCAGAAATAGATTAAAAATCCTGTCTCTTATACATAAATAAATAAATAATTAAAAGTAGACTTATGAGTAAATCATACAATATTGCAGTGATACCTGGAGACGGCACTGGCCCGGAAGTTGTAAGGGAAGGCAGAAAAGCACTGAGCGCAGCGGCTTCAAAATTTGGATTTAAACTGAATTTTGAAGAATTTGATTTCGGAGGAGACCGTTATCTGAGAACTGGAGAAATACTACCGGATTCTGCTACCGATCAATTGAAAAAATTTGATTCGATTTTTTTAGGCGCTATCGGGCATCCGGATGTAAAACCCGGTATACTTGAAAAGGGAATTCTTCTGAGACTCCGATTTGAACTTGATCAATATATAAATCTGCGTCCTATTAAATTATACCCGGGAGTGACTACGCCGCTTAAAGATAAAGGGCCTGAGCATATCGATTATGTTGTAATAAGGGAAAATACAGGTGACGTATATACTGGAATAGGTGGTGTCACAATGAAAGGTACTCCGCATGAAGTCGCAATTCAGAATATGGTTTATAACCGGATGCAGGTTGAACGTTGCCTCAGGTATGCCTTTGAGTACACCAGAAAAAGAGATAGGAAAAAGACTCTGGCACTGTGTGGAAAAACAAATGTTCTGACTTATGTCTTTGATCTCTGGGAGAGGGCATTTCACGAAATAGGAGAAGCTGGTTACCCTGATATAAAACGCGAATATTATCATGTGGATGCAACCTGCATGTGGATGATAAAAAATCCCGAATGGTTCGATGTAATTGTAACAACCAACATGTTCGGGGATATAATAACCGACCTTGGTGCTATTACCCAGGGTGGAATGGGAATTGCTGCTGGTGGAAATATTAATCCTGAAGGTGTTTCGATGTTTGAACCCATAGGTGGTTCTGCGCCAAAATACACTGGCAAAAATATTATTAACCCTCTGGCCTCAATTGCATGCGGCGGTATGATGCTTGAACACCTTGGAGAAGAAAAAGCCGCCTCTGCCATCGAAAATGCAATTATGTACGTAACTGCCAACAAATTAAAAGATATGGGAGCCGGACGAATGGGATATTCAACTACTGAGGTTGGTGACCTTGTCGCTGAAAGGATTTCAAAATAGTTTAAATACTCACTTTTTGTATATAATTTATAATATTTATTAATTTCTCACTATCTTTGCATTTATAATTTTAAAAAATGTACTACAAAACATCATCACATCATCATTTTCAACTTTGCTTTCAGGCGAGGAGATAATGATATGTATGTGGATAAAAATATCATAAACCCGTCTGAGCAGATCAGGCGGGTTTTTTTATTTAAAAAAAGTAATATGAGTGAACTGAAAATTGCAATTCAAAAGAGCGGACGACTCAGTGAAAATTCAAAAAAACTACTGGAAGAATGTGGTATTAAATTCTCCAATGGCATCAGTGTCCTTAAAACAACTGCCAGAAATTTTCCTGTGGAACTCCTCTTCCTTCGGGATGACGATATACCACAATATGTGGAGCAACAGGTTGCCGATATCGGCATACTGGGCGAAAACATGGTGTTTGAAAAGAATAAGGACGTAACTGTCATAGAACAGCTTGGCTTTGCACAATGCAGACTGAGTCTTGCCATTCCAAAAGAAGAGAAATATGAGGGTTTAGGGTATTTCATGAATAAAAAAATTGCCACCAGCTACCCGCATATCCTTACAAACTTTCTTAATAAAAATAAAATAAATGCTGAGATAGAAGAAATAAGCGGCAGCGTCGAAATAGCTCCGGGTATAGGCCTTGCCAATGCAGTGTGTGACATAGTTAGCTCAGGCAGCACTCTGCTTACCAATGGTTTGCATGAAGTTGAAACTATTTTGAAGAGCCAGGCAGTCATTATCGGGAACAAAAACCTTAGTGAGGATAAGCAAACGATTTTAAACAGTTTACTTTTCAGGATAAGAGCAGTCAAGAATGCGAAAGAAAACAAATATATATTACTCAATACCCCACAATCGGCTATTGCAAAAATATGCAGTATACTTCCGGGCATGAAAAGTCCTACAATAGTGCCACTAGTTGAAAAAGGATGGTTCAGTTTGCATTCGGTTGTTAAAGAGGACGAATTCTGGGAAAGGATTGATCAGCTCAAGGCAGCAGGGGCAGAAGGTATTCTGGTTATTCCAATCGAGAAAATGATACTGTGATGAAAACAATATTGCTTCCTGAAAAAGAGACTTGGAATGAGCTCTGCAAACGTCCGGCAATAGCAAGGAACGATCTCGAAAATAAAGTAAGAGATATTTTAAACAATGTAAAATCAAAGACTGACAGCGCGGTTTGTTATTATACTGAAAAATTTGATGGTGTGACTCCCGGAAATTTAAAGGTATCACCAAAAGAAATCAGGGAATCAGCAATAATGATCCCTCAGGAATTAAGGGATGCAATTAACGTGGCAAAAAAGAATATTGAAACTTTCCATTCTGCCCAACTTCTCAAAGAACGGGTTATGGAAACCTCCAAAGGAGTCAGATGTTGGAGAAAAGCTGTTGCCATTGAAAAAGTCGGACTATATATTCCCGGAGGTAGTGCTCCTCTTTTTTCAACTTTGCTTATGCTCGGCATTCCGGCAAAACTGGCAGGATGCAAAGAAATTGTTGTCTGTACTCCTCCCGGAAAAGACGGAAAAGTAAGCCCTCTGATCCTCTACACAGCACAACTCATTGGAATCTCTGAAATATTTAAAACTGGTGGAGCTCAGGCTATTGCCGCAATGGCTTATGGGACAGAGAGTATCCCTAAAGTTTACAAGATTTTTGGTCCGGGTAATCAGTATGTCACAAAAGCTAAAGAGTTGATCCAGCAGGATGGCATAGCAATAGATATGCCTGCAGGGCCGAGTGAAGTTTTGGTGATAGCAGACAACGTGGCCAATCCGGAATTTATAGCCGCCGATCTCCTGTCTCAGGCCGAGCACGGACCAGATAGTCAGGTTATTATGCTGACTGATAATCTGGAACTTTTAAAAAGAGTAAAATCTGAAGTTGAAAAACAGGTTAATATGATACCCAGAAAAGAAATCGCTTTAAAGGCCCTGGGAAACAGTAAACTCATCATGTTACCCACATTTAATGATTGTATGGATTTCAGCAATCTTTATGCTCCGGAGCATCTGATTATTAATACCGCTGATGCAAGTTCGCTTGCAAATAGTGTAAGAAATGCCGGCTCTGTTTTTCTTGGAAATTATAGTTGCGAAAGTGCAGGTGATTATGCATCAGGAACGAACCATACACTTCCAACAAATGGTTCTGCCAGGTATTACAGCGGGGTATCGACCGACAGCTTTTGTAAAAAAATATCATTTCAGGAGATAAGTGCAGAAGGTATTAAAAACCTCGGACCGGTAATTGAATTGATGGCCGCAGCGGAGTCTTTAATGGGACACAAAAATGCGGTTAGTGTTAGACTTAAAAGTTTGAATAATGATTGACCTCAATGAACTAGTAAGGGAAAATGTTAAAAAACTTATTCCCTATTCATGTGCCAGGGATGAATTCAAGGGCAAATCCGGTATTTTTATGGATGCCAACGAGAATCCTTACGGAAACCTGAACCGTTATCCCGATCCATACCAGAAAGAGCTTAAAACTGCAATTTCAAAACTCAAAGGAATTGAAGAGGATAAAATATTCCTTGGCAATGGAAGCGATGAAATTATTGATCTTTGTTTCAGGGTTTTCTGCAACCCGGGTATTGATAAAGTACTCACCTTCACTCCTACCTATGGAATGTACCATGTATCTGCTTCCATAAATGATATTGAAGTTGTAAAGATCCCATTGACCGATAGTTTTCAGATCGATCTTGAAAAAGCAGTTACCTTGTTCTCTGATAAAAATCTGAAACTGATCTTTATTTGTTCTCCGAATAACCCTACAGCCAATTCAATGAACTATTCCGAGGTTGAATATATTATTTCAAAATTCAATGGGATCGTGGTAGTTGATGAAGCTTATATTGATTTCAGCGAAAAAGCTTCATTTATAAAACTGGTTAACACCTATCCTAATCTTATCCTGATGCAGACATTCAGCAAGGCATTAGGACTGGCTGCCATTAGAGTCGGTATGGCCTTCACTAATCCTTCTATCGTTCAGTATTTCAATAAATTGAAACCACCATATAATATAAGTGCCATCAATCAAAAAGCTGCTTTACTAAAACTTCCCCAAATAGAGCAAAATAAAAGCATTGTCTTCAGAATAAAAAAGGAAAGAGACAGACTTTCTGCAAATCTGTTAAAAATGAAGATTGTTGAAAAGGTCTATCCCTCAGATGCCAATTTCCTTCTTGTTAAAGTAAAAAATGCTGACTATATTTATAATGAATTGGTTAGCAGGAATATTATTATTAGAAACCGTAGCAATATGATTGATAATTGCGTTCGTATCACTATCGGGAAAAAGTCAGAAAACGATCGTCTAATCGATGCATTAAAATCTATTTCAATATGAAGAAAGTGCTTTTTATTGACCGGGATGGCACAATTATAGAAGAACCGGAAGATGAGCAGGTTGATAGTTTTGAGAAACTGACATTTCTGGCTGGAGCAATAACTTGTCTGTCAAAGATAGCAAAGGAGACTGACTTTGAACTTGTAATGGTGACGAATCAGGATGGTCTTGGCACAAAGTTATTTCCTGAGAATACCTTCTGGCCTGTTCAGAACAAGATCCTGGAAATACTTAAAGGAGAGGGTGTTAAATTCGCTGAAATATTTATTGATAAAACGACACCTGCGCAAAAATCTCCAACCCGAAAACCCGGAACTGCTATGCTTGTTAAATATCTTGCAACCGGGATTGATCTCGACTCATCATACGTTATCGGCGACAGGCTTACAGATGTTGATCTTGCAAAGAACCTGGGATGTAAAGCTATCCTGATTGGCAATGAGGAGATAACCAACGTTGAATTAACCGCCAGAGATTGGAACGATATATATAAGTACCTGAAGCAGATACCCCGGACTGCAAAAGTGCACAGGAAGACCTCCGAGACAGATATAGAGATTGAACTCAATCTTGATGGATCGGGGAAAAGTGAGATTAGTACAGGAATCGGTTTTTTTGATCACATGCTGGAACAGATTGCCCGTCACGGAAACCTCGATCTAAGGATACAGGTGAAGGGGGATCTTACAATTGACGAACACCATACTGTTGAAGATGTGGCAATCGTGTTGGGTGAGGCTATACAGAAAGCTCTTGGTGGAAAAAAAGGGATCGAAAGGTATGGTTTTGTCCTGCCAATGGATGATTGTCTTGCACAGGTAGCTCTGGATTTTGGAGGCAGACCGTGGTTGGTTTGGAATGTAAAGTTCTTACGGGAGAAAATTGGAGAACTTCCGACAGAATTGTTCTTCCATTTCTTTAAGTCATTCAGTGACAATGCAAAATGCAACCTGAATATTAATGCCGAAGGCGAGAATGAACATCACAAGATCGAAGCAATCTTCAAAGCATTCGCGAAAACCATAAAAATGGCTGTAAAGAAAACAGATAATTTTAACCTACTCACTACCAAGGGTATTCTATGATAGCAATAGTTAAATACAGTGCCGGAAACATAAAATCTGTTCAAAATGCACTGATACGTCTGGGGTACAAAAGCATTATTACAGACGACCCGTCTGAGTTAATAAGCTCGGAAAAAGTCATTTTCCCTGGTGTTGGGGAAGCCAGTTCTGCAATGCTTTATCTCAGGGAGAGAGGATTGGACAGGATCATCCTTTCACTTAAACAACCTGTACTCGGAATTTGTCTTGGATTACAATTGATGTGCCGATTTTCCGAGGAAGGAGAAACTAAATGCCTTGGAGTTTTTGATACCGATGTAAGATTATTCCCGCCGGTTGATAAGATTCCGCATATGGGCTGGAATAATTGTCTGACAATGAAAGGAGATCTTTTCAAAGGTCTGACAATTAATAACGATTTATATTATGTGCACAGTTATTATGCTGAAATTTCAACGTGCACAGTTGCAACCTGCGACTATATACTTCCGTTCAGTGCAGCAATGCAACAGGGAAATTTTTATGCAACCCAGTTTCATCCGGAAAAATCTGCAGAAACCGGCGAAAAAATATTGAAAAATTTTCTGGAACTATGAGAATAATAGTTGCAATTGATATTATCGGAGGGAAATGCGTACGGCTTACGAGAGGAGATTTCAATACAAAGAAAGTTTATAACAAGGATCCTCTTGAGGTTGCATTGCAGATAGAAGATAATGGTATAAACTTTCTACATCTGGTCGATCTTGAAGGGGCCAAAAATAAAAAGATAGAAAATATCAAGGTCCTTGAAAAAATTGCATGGAAGACAAAATTAAAAATTGATTTTGGCGGCGGGCTAAGATCATATGAAGATCTGATAACAGCATTTAATGCCGGGGCACGGCAAGTCACCACCGGAAGTATAGCTGTGACTGACCCAAACTTATTCATTGAATGGTTGAAAAAGCTCGGGCAGGAAAAGTTGATTCTTGGAGCAGATTGTATCGACAGGAAAGTCTCGACGAGTGGCTGGCTTGAAAAATCAGACAAAGAAATAATAAGTTTTATTTCTGATTACAGGTCAAAAGGGGTGAAATATACAATATGCACTGATATTAAAAAAGACGGTATGCTTCAGGGACCTTCAACTTCACTGTATAAAGAGATCCTGGGTGCAGTAAAGATCAATCTTATTGCAAGCGGTGGTATATCATCGATCAAAGATATTGAGGAGATACGGGAAGTGGGTTGCGAAGGGGTTATAATAGGGAAAGCAGTTTATGAGGGAAAAATAACTTTAAATGAATTAGGAAAACTATGCTAAAAAGAAGAATTATCCCTTGTCTCGACATTAAAGACGGAAGAACTGTAAAGGGAGTGAATTTTATTAACCTTATTGATGCCGGAGATCCTGTGGAGCTGGCAAAAGTATATGTTAAACAGGGGGCAGATGAACTTGTTTTTCTTGATATAACTGCAACAATTGAGAACAGGAAAGCTCTTGCTGTGTTGGTTGAAAGAATTGCAGCTGAAATAAATATACCGTTTACAGTGGGTGGTGGAATTGATACAGTTAATGATGTTTCAATTCTTATAAAAGCAGGTGCGGATAAGGTTACTGTAAATTCTTCCGCAGTACGCCGACCCGAACTGATCTCTGAGATTGCCGGGCAGTTTGGAAGTCAGTGTATTGTTGCGGCTATTGACACAAAAATAATTGATAATGAATGGATTGTTGTTGTTGATGGTGGCAGAACTCCCACTGAATTAAGAACAGTTAACTGGGCGCTCAACGTTGAAGAACTTGGAGCAGGTGAAATCCTTCTGACCTCGATGAATAATGATGGTACTAAATCGGGGTTCTCACTGGATATTACAGCCCAGGTTAGCAGGAGCGTAAATATCCCTGTTATTGCATCTGGAGGGGCAGGATCAATGGAACACTTCAGCCAGGTCTTTTTTAATACGGAATGTAGTGCTGCACTTGCAGCCAGTATATTTCATTTCGGTGAGATGGATATAAGAGAATTGAAAAAATACCTGAAACATCAAGGCATTGCAATCAGATAAGAATATATCTGTAAGAATCTGAAGATGAATAAGTATCTGTCAGTAATGTTAGTAAACTTTTAATATATCATACACTTTATGTTCTTATGAACTCACCCCCTGTTCCCTCTCTGCTTTGCAAAGATGGGGTGTAATGCGATGTATATTAGCAAGATCCCCCTCTTTACGAGGTAGAGAGGGGGAATAAAAGGGGGTGAGTACATGAAATAAATAGATGGAAAAAGTGTTAAGAAATATTAGATTAAATCTTAAAAATTTACACGATGAATATTGATTTTGCAAAGGGAAACGGGATTGTCCCGGTCGTCATACAGGATAGTAATACCCTCCAGGTATTAATGGTCGGGTATATGAATGAGGAGGCCTATATTAAAACCAGTGAAGAAAAGAAAGTCACTTTTTTCAGCAGGAGTAAAAACAGGCTCTGGACCAAAGGAGAAACCTCCGGGAATTACCTGTATGTTGAAGAAGTTTTAACCGATTGCGATAATGATTCACTCCTTATCAAAGTTAATCCTGCAGGACCAGTCTGCCATACAGGCAGTATATCCTGCTTTGGTAATGAAACTGCAAAAGGATTCATTTATAAATTAGAACATGTTATAGACCACCGCATTAAGAATGATACAGAAGGTTCATACACAAACAAGCTTTATAAAAAAGGGATTAATAAAGTCGCTCAGAAAGTCGGGGAAGAAGCTGTTGAATTGGTAATCGAAGCCAAGGATGAAAATATTGAACTCTTCAAAAGCGAAGCCGCAGACCTGCTTTATCATCTGCTTATATTATTGAAAATAAAAGGAGTTACTCTGGAAAGTATTGAAGGAGTCTTGAAGGAGAGACATGAAAAATAGAGATTTACCTGCAATAAAAATTTATAACAGGATTGTAAGATTGCTTCATTATTTAATGACAGATAAGTTAATTCTGCTATGGGAGTTTGGGGTTGCTTCGCTTCGCTCGCAATGACCCCATCTGTTATCGGAATTCGTGTTGGTGTTCAAATGAAGCTGAAAATGGCGACGGTCAATTGCGAGGAGCAAAACGACGAAGCAATCTTTAGGGGAAGCCCAGATTTTACTTAATTGTAGTAATTTTAAACCTAACCCTTACTTTTTCTGACTTTTTACTTGTTTTTTTAAAAATTCAATTACTTTTGTAAGCCAATAATGGAACCAAATGAATATTGTATATAAATATTTTATCTCCTTTTTTTACTTCTATTTTTATTTTAAAAACAGATAAGGGGATTTTTGTATACAGATAATTTAAATTATATGAAAGCAAGGGTCCCTCGGAGGGGCCCTTGCTTTTTTAATACTATTTTATAATATGAAGATAGCAATACAGGGAGAGTCAGGATGTTTTCATGAAGTTGCCGCAAGGCAGTACTTCAATTTTGATGAAATTGATATTGTACCATGTTCGACATTTGATCTGGAACTCAATATTTTAAAGAATGGTGATGCAGACTTTGCAGTTATGGCTATAGAAAATGCAAGATCGGGCAGTATTCTCTATAACTATACATTGCTAAGGGAATCAGGGATGAAGATCCTTGGAGAACACAATCTCAGAATAAAACAGAATTTAATGGCTTTACCCAATCAGAAAATAACTGACATAAATGAAATAAGATCTCATCCGATTGCTCTCGCTCAATGCATGACTTTTCTTAATCAATTTCCCGGTATTACCCTTATTGAAAGTGACGATACCGCAGGTAGCGCCAAACAGATAAGCGAAACCAAGATAAAAGGTGTGGCAGCTATCGCTCCCTCACATGCAGCAGAAATATATGGTCTTGAAATTCTTGCCCCAGGAATTGAAACCTATAAACAAAACTATACCAGGTTTCTGGTTGTTGGCAGTGAAGAGAAGGGTAACACACGAGGCAATAAGGTGTCAATCTGTTTCTCCACCGGACATAAACCCGGGTCGCTTGCAAAAGTGCTCGTTAAGCTTGCTGAACTTGAAATTAACCTTTCAAAAATCCAGTCTGTACCAAGATTGAANNTACTGGATAAATACACCACTAACCTGGAGATACTTGGAGTTTATTTTAAAGGAGACATGCTATATGATAGTTAAACCGGCGGACCGTACGGCAAATGTACAGGAGTATTATTTCTCTCAAAAACTTGCCCAGATAGATAGGATGCGCAGAGATGGTTCTGATGTTATTAACCTTGGAATTGGCAGCCCCGACCAGCCCCCTTCTGAAAGCACTGTGTCGGCCCTGATTGCAGAAGCTAAAAAGTCAAATTCTCATGGATATCAAAACTATAGCGGGATACCTTCTCTTAGGAAAGCATTCTCTGATTGGTATAAAAAGTATTTTTATGTTAACCTGAATCCTGACAATGAGATTCTTCTTTTGATGGGCAGCAAAGAAGGAATAATGCATATAAGCATGGCATTCGTCAATCCGGGAGATGAAGTCCTGGTCCCTGATCCGGGTTACCCTACTTATTCCTCAGTAACAAACCTGGTTGGCGGAATTGTAAGAAAATATGATCTTTCCGAAGAAAATGGCTGGCTTCCCGATCTGAAATCCCTCGAACTTACTGACCTGAGCAAGGTAAAACTAATGTGGGTCAACTACCCTAATATGCCAACTGGTGTGAAAGCGTCAGTTGATATATTTGAAAAACTGGTTGCTTTTTCCAGAAAACACGGAATTCTTCTTGTTAACGACAATCCGTATAGTTTCATATTAAACAAAGAATATATAAGTATACTTTCTGTCGAAGGAGCAAAAGATACTGCTCTAGAACTCAATTCATTAAGCAAATCACACAATATGGCTGGCTGGAGAATTGGGATGGTTGCAGGTCAGAGCGATTATATTAAAACAGTGCTGAAGGTAAAAAGCAATATGGATTCAGGTATGTTTCTGGCTATGCAGATGGCTGCAATTGAGGCACTTAATAATCCGGATTCCTGGTACGATAGTGTAAATAGCGTTTATATCAGACGCAGAAAAATAGTTGAACAAATAATGGATTTGCTTAAATGTAATTATGATAAATCGCAAATAGGTTTGTTTGTCTGGGGAAAGATTCCTGAAAATATTCCGGATTGTGAATCTTATGTTGATAAAATATTAATGAAAAGTTTGGTATTCATAACGCCCGGATTCATTTTCGGAAAGAACGGAGAACGTTTTATACGAATTTCCCTTTGTGCCACAGAAGAAAAACTGATTGAAGCCAAAAACAGAATCACTGGCTTATTTTAAACTTAATTACATAATAAATAATTTAATAACAACAAACAATAATGACAATAGCTGTAGTTGGATTAGGACTGATTGGAGGATCGCTTATGGTTGATTTGCGTAAACGCGGTTTTGCAGATAAAATAATCGGTGTTGACACAAATATGCATCACAAGAACATTGCTCTTCTTTGTGGTCTGGTAGATGAGAACGAAACACTTAATAATGCAATTGAACAAAGCGATTTAATAATTCTCTCCACACCTGTAAATAGCAACTGTAAAATGTTACCTGGAATTCTCGACAGGCTGGTTGGTACTTCAAAAATTGTAACCGATATGGGCTCAACAAAAGCCAGCATTGCGAAAGCTTCAAAAAATCATTCCGGCAGGGGCAGGTATGTTGCAGTACATCCTATGGCGGGTACAGAATATTCAGGTCCTCTCGCTGCTATCGGTAAGCTTTTTGATTATAAGACTGCAATTATTTGCGACAGGGAACTCAGTGATCCCGATGCTCTTGATACGGTTGAAAAAATGCTTGACTTACTGAATATGCATAAAGTGTACATGAACTCGAGTGAACACGATGTGCATGTTGCTTACATATCTCATATTTCGCATATTACATCTTTTTCGCTGGCATTAAGTGTACTTGAAAAGGAACAGGAAGAACAAAACATCCTCACTCTTGCAGGTGGTGGTTTTGAAAGTACTGTCCGTCTCGCCAAAAGTAACGGAGAGACATGGGCTCCAATTTTTCTGGAAAATGCACAGTATATCCTAGAAGTAATGGATACCTATATTGAAAAAATGAATTCATTCAGAAAAATGATTTCAGATAAAAACATTGACGGGTTGAAGGCCCTGATGGAAGAGGCTAATAAGATCAGGAAGATATTGAACTAAGAGTTTGAAGTGAGCTAGAGTTTGGAGT
>PLMC01000102.1 GCA_003141495.1 Bacteroidales bacterium | reverse complement strand
GGAGCGTAATATAATACTACGTTTATGCCAACAAACTGCTGAAAGACTGAAAGAAATATACCAATAACAATAACCAGACCTCCGAATGAAAGCCATGGGGCGCTTTTTTCAATCAATGAATTTTTTATCTCAGCTACCACAACAGCAGCTTTTTCAGTTCCAACCACTTTATTAAGCACATCAAGAGCTTTGATTTCATTGTTCCTGTACATCAGATACCTTGGAGTTTCAGGAACGAAAAATAACAAGACAAAGAAAAGAGATGCAGGAATTGTTCCTGACGCGAACATCCACCGCCAACCGATGGTATCGATCCATTCCTGTGGTTGTCCTTTTGCAATAAAATAATTCACAAAGTAGACCACAAGCATACCGAAAATTATGGCAAACTGGTTAAATGAAACCAACCTGCCCCTGATCTCCGCAGGCGATATTTCTGCTATATACATCGGGGATAGCATTGAAGCCAGACCAACACCTATGCCACCAATAATCCGGTAAACCATAAACATACAGATAGTTTCCGATCCCAAGAAATTAAGTTTGTCGGGTAATGCTGCACCAATAGCTGAAATAATGAATAATGATGCTGCCAGAATTAATCCGTTTTTACGCCCTATGCCCTGACTGATATAGCCGCCAATGGATCCTCCTATTATACAGCCTATAAGAGCACTTGAAATATTGAACCCGTGAATCACATTAATCAAACCTTCATTTAAGGTATTACCATGCCGCAGGAAGAGATAATATATTATAGATCCGATAAATAAGCCTGCAATGACCGAGTATAAAACTGTTTTTTTTAAATCTATAAATATTTTTTTCAGAAAAGAGATTATCAGAAAATAAATAAACAGGAAGCTTAAAACCCCGATAACCTTAAATTGGAATATCATCTTTGAGGCAGCCTCGGGATTATTTAGTAAAGGAGTTATAAAAAAGTGCTTTAAGGATGCCACTGCTCCCGAGATTACTGCTGTGTCATAACCAAATAATAAGCCGCCAAGTGTTGCAGTCACTGTCAGCAAAATTAGATAGATTTTCGATTTTCCCTTGTTCATTTTGTAAATATTAAGTTAATCCTATAGATACTAATTGATTTAATATTAAACAGTTAATTATAATAAATTAAATCAGGTGTTCCAGGTTTGATCTTTACTAGGCCCTCAATTAACAACTCTAAATGTCAGTCATATTCAGAGGCCGGGGAAACAAATATATTAATAATTATTTTAAATGTGTGTTATACACTTAAACTAAATTGAAAGAAATTAATTTTAAAAACGAAACAAATAGCAACTGATTTAATTTCAATTTTTTAATTATGCAATTTAGTTCCCAGAATACTTTTACTTTGTCTTACTTCAGAAATGATTTTCAATCCATTTCAGCATTCCACTCTTTCAGTGAGGATTGAATAAAATCTATAATTCTCTGGTTTTCCTCCTTCCCATTTCCTGAAACCCTCATCGGTTCACCAAATTTTATATGGATTTGTTTATGATGATCAAGCGGACCAAGTTCCTTTATCAGTTTACCATTCCCCCAGAAATCTGTTTTCAAAGCTATCGGGACAACTTCAACACCAGCTTTCTTTGCCAGTTTCACTCCCAGTGAGTTGAACTCCTCGGGTTTGAATTCAACACTTCTGGTGCTCTGGGGAAAAATAACAATTGAAATTCCGTTATGTAACAGGTCAACTCCCCCATTCATAACTGCTTCAAGATCTTTCCTTGGATCATTTCTTCCAACCACAATAGGATTTCTCGACCTCATTACATCACCGAACAGGGGATGTTTGACAAGACTCTCTTTTACAACAAATGTGAGTTCTTTGTGTGGACCAATTATTGAGGGTAAGATCATCGTTTCGAGAGTGCTCATATGATTGCTGATGAAAAGGACTGAATCTTGCGACCGGGTAAAATTTTCCATGCCCGTTATATGAAATATGCCTCCCGCATTTTCAATGAACCTCAGAATTTCAAATGAAGAATCTGTCCATGCTTTTGTATCATAAACTTTTCTTATAGCTTCTTTCCGGGTGCGAAAGACTATTGCTGCGTATTTAAATGCAAAATAGAACCTGCTGTCAAGGCGCATTTTCTCAATTATTGATAATGTATCCTTTTGAGGAGTATTATAATTATCTGAATCAAAATTACCCTTGTTCATAAGAATATTATAGTATGTTTTTTTATAAATTATCCAAGCTTCGAATTAAGAATGTCAAAGTTAATTCTCATTCCCAATTTTAAAAAGTCATATCATGAATAGCCTGAGGAAAGAACTTAAATTATAACCTTCCCAAAAGAGGCATAAGAATAAGCATCAGAGATAATCCCGTCAGAATAATTACTGCACTCCAGCCAATAATATTCTGTACAGAATTGTTTACATATGTGCCCATTATTTTTTTATTATTAATCAAGAGAATCATGCTTACAAGAACCATAGGCAGAAGTATCCCGTTTAATACCTGGGACCATACTGATATTTGAATAAGGGGCGCATTTGGAATCAGGATTATAAGAGCTGAAATTACAAGTATTCCTGTATAGAGAGTATAAAACTCTTTAGCTTCATCCCATTTCTTATCAATACCTGCCTCGAAACCAAATGCTTCTGAAACATAGAAAGCGGTTGCCAGCGGCAATATTGTGGCAGAAAAAACAGAAGCAACAAAAAGTCCGAATGCAAAAACCTGCGAGGCCAGACCACCTGCAAATGGTTTCAGTGCCAGTGCGGCATCCTTTGCCTCATTTATTTGAATTCCATTAGGATGTAAAGTTGATCCACATGCTACCATAATAAAGAAAGCTACCACAATTGTTGCCACACAACCTACAGTAATATCAACAAGAGTGTATTTGTAATGCTTCATTTTCAGTCCTTTCTCAATTACAGTGGATTGCATATAAAACTGCATCCATGGGGCAATTGTTGTTCCTACCAGGGCAATAACCATTGCGAGACTTTGGGTATTCATCTGAAGCTGTGGATGGATAATTGAAGAACCTATTTCACTCCATTGAGGTTTGCTCATTAATGCTGAAACGACGTATGTTAGCAACGAGACACTGAATATCAGGAAGATACGCTCAGCTATCTTATATGTGCCTTTAACAACAAGAAACCACACCATAACCGCTACAACAGGAACTGAAATATATTTGCTAACGCCAAAGATTTGCATACTGCCTGCGACACCTGCAAATTCGGTTGTTGTATTTCCTATGTTGGAAAACAGAAGTCCGATAAAAACAAAAAATGTAATCTTCAAACCGGCATTTTCCCGTATCAGGTCCGAGAGGCCTTTCCCTGTGACGATACCCATTCTGGCATTCATTTCCTGAATAACAAGTAAAACAATAAATGATGGAATAAGAGTCCAAATCAAACCGTAACCATACATTGCTCCAGCTACTGAATAGACACTAATTCCTCCTGCATCATTGTCTACACTACCGGTAATGATACCTGGACCCAGTATCGCAAAAAAGATTGCAATCTGCTTAAAGAGTTTTTTGAAATTGAACTTTGACCCTGGCATAACCCCGGCATTTATCTTTTATTTGTCCTGCGTTTTCGTATAAGGTCTTCAATAACATCGTCAATAACAACCATACCCTGTAAATGGTAGTTCTCATCAACAACCGGGACTGCCAGAAGATTATATTTGGAGACTATCCTTGCAATTGCACCTACTTTTTGTTCATCGAAGAGGTAGACAGGTTCCGCCTTCATAATCTGACTCACGCTCACAAATGGCTCTGAAACAACCAGATCGCGCAAATTAAACATTCCGATCAGCTCATCGTTTGATTCGACAACGAACATATTGTAGAGTTCTGCAGACTCGGGTTTTTTTGATCTAAGTTCAACAAGCACTTCCGCTACCGTCATAGTGGCACTGAAAGAAAGGAAGTCGGTAGTCATAATGCTACCTACCCGATCATCATCATATTCAAGAAGATCCCTGACCTCCTGCGATGATTCCGTATCCATTTCTTTTAATAACATCTCAGCCTTATCATCCTCGAGTTCATCAAGTATGTCAGCGACCTCATCGGCTGGCATTTTTTCAAGTACATCAGCGGCTTTGTTTACAGGAAGGTTTTCAAGAATATGTATTTGTGCATTGGTTTCGAGTTCCTCAAGAACATCGGCAGCTTTTTCTTCATCGAGTGATGCGAATACTGACATACTCGATTTTTTACCCATATCCTCAAGGATATCGGCGATATCCGATGGGTGGAGAGTGTGAAGCTTTGAATAACTCTTTGAAAGTCTTATATTGAGACTTGAGTTGTCGATAGCCTGAACATCATCCCAGATGATAAATTTAGCAGGGATACTAATTTTAAAAATAGAAAGCAATCTCTTTATCGGCGAAGCAATTCCAATTCTTCGCAGGAGACCTTCAATCCCGATATCAACCGCAATGGCGAATGTTCCTGTAGGCAGAGTGGCAAGCCTCACATCATTAACTCTCACAAGCTTACGACCATTCATATCCACTATTTGCTTGTCGAGAATAGTTTCAACGAGCAAAAGCCCATTATTAACCTCCTCCGTGCCAAGTTCAATCAGACCGGTACAGGTTACATTAAGAACTTCTCTGGCTTTTGTAACCATGAAACTTTTAAAGGAATAAAACCTTATTTCTTTTTTTATCTTAAGTCTTATGCCAGTTACAAGTTGCTGATTCGGGTCATTGTTCCCCGAAGGCATTGTGTTAATAAGCAAATCTTTGATTATTCCAATAGCGTCACCATCGGCGCCAAATGCTTCTTTACCGATTATTCCACTTAAATAAAACGTTGTGAGTGATGTCATTGTCACCTCCTTGCTTTTTCTGATAAAGAAGGAAGTTACCTGTATTACCGGTTATCCTCCCTAATCAGGGTTAAGATTAATATATTCGCCGGGTCGTCGTCCATTAAATTCTTAAAATTGATTTCGCGAACAAAAGTAAATTTCATATCCTTACTTTCCAAATAATCTTATACTATTTTCTCAACTAATTAATTTATAAGTTTGGAGTGCCTTGAGTTATTGCCCTTCTGCCGCTACGCGGCATCTCCCCTAAAGGGGAGCTAATAGGGCTAATAGAAAAACTTCACCGGTTAATGGAGAATTAATCCCGCCTAAGCGTGAGAAGCGGGGCAATACTCTAGTCACTTTAGTCACTTTCCCTTTAAATATATTAGGAAATTGTACCGTATTAATTATAATATAAACTCAAAAGAACAGTATTTCTTCTGTTTTATTCTTTTTTTATTAAATTTGGACTCGATTATAATATCATTTAAGTTATATAGTGGGAATTTTACAAGATAAACTTTCAGATTATGATGCCCCGCAGAAAGCTATGCAGGCTGGCATTTACCCCTACTTCAGGGCAATTGAATCCGAACAGGATACGGTAGTAATCATTAACGGCAAAAAGGTTCTGATGTTCGGTTCGAACAGCTACCTTGGGCTCACAAACCATCCAAAAGTTAAGGCTGCCGCTAAAGCTGCAATTGATAAATATGGTACCGGATGTGCCGGATCTAGGTTCCTTAACGGGACACTTGATATCCATATTGAACTGGAAAACAAGTTAGCCAGGATGGTGAATAAAGATGCCGCATTATGTTACAGTACAGGCTTCCAGGTAAATCTGGGAGTTGTATCATTACTTGCAGGACGTCATGATTATCTTCTCCTCGATGAACTCGACCATGCTTCAATAATTGAAGGAAGCAGGCTTTCTTTCTCTAAGGTGCTTAAGTTTGCCCATAATGATATGGAGGCACTAAGGAATAAATTAAAATTATGCCATAAAGACCGTATAAAACTTATTGTTGTTGATGGCGTTTTTTCGATGGAGGGCGATATAATCAATCTGCCTGAGGTTGTAAGACTCGCTGAGCATTATGGTGCATCAATTATGGTTGATGATGCACATTCTCTAGGGGTCCTTGGCAAAAACGGATCAGGGACTGCCTCCCATTTCGGTCTGACTGATAAGGTAGATCTGATAATGGGTACTTTTTCCAAGTCCTTTGCATCACTTGGAGGATTTATTGCTTCAGATAAAGAAGTTATAAATTATATCAAACACAATTCAAGGTCGCTGATCTTCAGCGCCAGTATGACTCCTGCTTCAGCTGCCGCTGTCCTTGCTTCGATAGAAATTATGGAAAATGAACCTGAAAGAATTAAACATTTGTGGGATATGACCGCTTTAGCTCTTAATGGTTTTAAATCCGCAGGCTTCGACACCGGGAAATCTGAAACGCCTATTATTCCTCTTTTTATCAGNNCTTATGGCAACCCACACAAAAGAACAGGTTGAAATTTCAATTGAAAAGATTACCAAAGCTGCAAAAGCGATGGGTCTTCTAAAGTGAAAACACATTAGGCATTTTTATTCTTAAGATGAAAAAAGTCATTCTCATAACAGGAATCTCATCAGGATTTGGGAAACAGACTGCAGAGCTTCTGGCAGCAAAAGGAAACACTGTTTATGGAACGGTCAGAAGAGATGTAGAAATAAGCCATGCAATAAACGGATTAAAGCTCGATCTCACAAACAGTGATTCTATAAGGCAGGCAGTGCAAACTATCCTGCAAAAAGAGGGCAGAATTGATGTCCTGATAAATAATGCGGGTATGCATACCGGAGGACCTATAGAAACCTCACCAATAGAAAATATTAAACTCCAGATGGAGACTAATTTCCTGGGAACAGTAAATCTTACAAGGGAGGTCTTACCAGTAATGAGGAAACAGGGTGGCGGAACGATTATTAACTTCAGTTCCATAGGTGGACTTATGGGTTTACCATTCCAGCCATACTACTCTGCTGCTAAATTTGCCATTGAAGGATTCAGTGAGGCTCTCAGAATGGAAGTCAGACGGTTTAATATAAAAATTATACTTATTAATCCGGGTGATTTTCATACTAATAATTCTGCTAACAGGAGGAATTTCCTGGCGCCAACTGATGCCAGTGATCCGTATCATGAACAATATTTAAAGACACTGGCAATAATTGAAAAAGATGAAGGCAATGGATGGGAACCGCAAGTTCTTGCTAAAAAAATTGTCAAAATTGTGCACTGTAAAAATCCTCGTCAGAGATATATTATCGCCTCATTCGAACAAAAACTGGCAGTTGCACTTAAATACATTTTGCCCGGGAAATTGTTCAGGATGATACTGGAAGATCACTATAAAATCAAATAATGTATTTTAATCCTCTACTTTTTATTTAATCAATCCGGTTTTCAGATATTTCTCAGGGAACCTGCTTTGTAATTGATCGTAAAGTATCTGAAAATGAGTCAAGATAATTTGAGGTGTTATAATGGCTACAAAAAGAGACTAAAAACAATTCCCTGAATCAATTGTTAATGTTGTGCATAATCATCTGGGGGATTTGACATCATGGAAATTACATTCGACGGAGGCAAAGTTGTAACTGCTCATTCTCACGGGCATATAATAAAAACCGATCAACCTATACATAGCGGCGGTCAGAACTCAGCTCCCTCACCTTATGAACTATTCCTGGCTTCGATTGGAACCTGCGCAGGAATCTATGTAAAGTCATTTTGTGACAATAGAAATATCCCGACAGACAATATCAAAATAATTCAGAGTGCTGAGTTCGATGAGGAATCCGGGTTACCAGTTAACATCAAACTTGATATTAAACTACCTTCAGACTTTCCTGAGAAATATAAAGAAGCAGTAATCTCAGTCGCAGAATTATGCAAGGTAAAGAAGACCATGGCTTCTCCGCCGGTTTTTGAAGTTATTGCTTCTACGGAATAATCTCTGTGTCACTCTGTGCTTCTCTGTGTCACTCTGTGCAAGTTCTTCTTTAGTTACACTGAGAAACACAGAGAATCCACAGAGGAATAAATCATCAGGCCAGATACATATTGATCAGCTGCTCATAAAGTTCCTGTTTACCGCTTCGGGTTTTAGGTTCGCCAAGCTCGGCAGCAACGTCTCTCAATTTAGCAAGAGTAAGTTTGCCTTTCTCAAAGTCTTTCCCAGGTCCCTTATCGAATGATTCATATCTCTTCTTTCTCATCTTAAGGTAGTCGCTGTCTTTCAGGATTTTGTCAGCAATGACAAGTGCTCTGGCAAATGTATCCATTCCACTCACATGGGCGATAAAAAGATCTTCGAGATCGGTAGAGTTGCGTCTTACCTTGGCATCAAAATTTATACCTCCGGTTGAGAAACCTCCTGCCTGAAGAATAACCATCATAGCTTCGGTAACTTCATAAATATTCGTAGGAAACTCATCGGTATCCCATCCGTTCTGATAATCGCCTTTGTTGGCATCAATGCTTCCCAGAAGTCCTGCATCAGCTGCTACCTGGAGTTCATGCTGAAATGTATGTCCTGCTAAAGTGGCATGATTGACCTCAATATTAAGTTTGAAATCTTTATCCAGACCATGCTGACGTAAGAATCCTATAATTGTAGCGACATCAAAATCATACTGGTGTTTAGATGGTTCCATCGGTTTTGGTTCAACAAGGAATGTTCCTTTAAATCCTATTTTCCGTCCATAATCGCGTGCCAGAGAAAGCATCATTCCCATATGTTCGAGCTCTCTTTTCATATTTGTATTATGAAGACTCATATAACCTTCCCTACCTCCCCAGAATACATAATTTTCACCTCCCAGGGCTACGGTTGCATCAATAGCGTTTTTAAGCTGTACAGCAGCATTGGCAACAACTGTAAAATCAGGATTTGTGGCAGCGCCATTCATATATCTCGGGTTTGAAAAAAGATTTGCTGTCCCCCAGAGAAGCTTAACTCCAGTTTGTTCCTGCATCTTTTTCATAACCGGAACAATCTTGCCGAGTCTTTTTTCAATTTCAAAAACAGTGCCGCCTCCGACAATATCTGTATCGTGAAAGCAATAATAACCGGCTCCGATCTTGGTTATGAACTCAAATGCAGCATCAAGTTTGTATTTTGTCTTATCATCAGTGGATGCATCTTTCCACGGGAATATCCTTGTCTCATCGCCAAAAGGATCCTTACCATCGCCACAGAATGAGTGCCAGTAAGCAATGGCAAACTTCAGATGATCTTTCATCTGCTTACCACCAACTTCTTCTTCCGGATTATACCATCTGAATGCCAGGGGATTTTTCGATTTCTTACCTTCGTATTCAATCTTCCCTATACCGGGCCAAGCTTCTTTTTTACCTTTGTAAATCATAATTAATGTATTTTTGTTAAACAATTTATAAACTAATTAATCTCATATATTGCATCCAGAGTATTCGGGATTAGCAAAGTAACAAAAGAAAAAGCATATATTTATAGGTCAGTAACCAGTTCTTTCCATTCCGAATATGCCTTTTCATATTCTTTTATCTGTGAGTTGTCAGGTTCAGTAATACCCACAGCAACAAGTCCATTAAAAGCTTCCTTTTCAGACTTATAATAGCCGCATCCAATCCCGGCACCTCGAGCAGCACCAATAGAGCCATCAGTATTATACAAATGAATTACTGTTCCGGTTATGCACGATAGGACCTCACGGAAAACTTTACTGAGGAACATATTAGCTTCTCCTGCTCTTATAATCTTAAAATCTATTCCGACCTCCTTCATTATATCAAGACCATATCTGAATGAAAAAGCAATTCCTTCCTGGGCTGCCCTGAACATATGAGCTTTCGAGTGAGTATTAAAATTCAAACCATCAATCCGTGCCCCTGTTTCCTTGTTCCCTAACATTCTTTCTGCTCCGTTGCCGAAAGGGAGAATCCTCAATCCTTCTGAACCGGGGGCAACTTTTTCAGCCATATTGTTCATCTCATCATATGAGAGGCTGCCTGTATTTCGTCTCAGCCAAGAATTTAGTATTCCTGTCCCATTGATACATAACAGAACACCCAGACTGGTTTTTGCCTGATTATGATTTACATGTAAAAAAGTATTTACTCTTGAAAGTGAATCGTATTTTTTCTTATCTGTCACTCCATATATCACACCTGATGTACCTGCAGTTGCTGCCACTTCACCAGGGTTAAGAACATTAAGAGAAAGTGCATTGTTTGGCTGATCCCCGGCTTTGTACGAAACCGGAATTCCTTCGGGTAATCCTAATTCATCTGCCACCGATTTCAATAACTGTCCGCTGACTGAGAATGAAGGAGCTGCTGCTGGTAACAGCTTGCGGTCAAAATTAAAATATTTCAGAAGATTTGCCGATACATTGTTCTCCAGAAAATCCCAAAAAATACCTTCCGACATTCCTGTATAAGTAGTAGCTAGTTCGCCTGTTAACCGTAATCCGATATAATCTCCGGGTAACATGATCTTGTTAATTCTTGCGTACAGTCCAGGTTCATTCTCTTTGACCCAGGCAAGCTTTGAAGCTGTGAAATTACCGGGTGAATTAAGCAGATGTGACAGACAGTATTCTTTACCCAATGCATTCATTGCTTTCTCACCATACCCGACTGCACGACTGTCGCACCAGATTATAGAGTTACGCAATACTTTATTCTCTTTATCAACAGTAACCAGCCCATGCATCTGATAAGAGATACCTATTGCTCCAATATTGTCTTTATTCTTCCCAAGCTTATGAGTACAATTGGCAATAGCTATTTTTAAGTTTGACCACCAGATTTCAGTATCCTGCTCAGCCCATCCGGGTTTAAGAGCTATTATTTTCATCTCATCGACAGGGGAAAAAGATGTTGCCAGGCAGTGACCCGATTCACCATCAATAACTGAAGCTTTAACAGATGAGCTTCCCAGATCTATTCCAAGTAATAACATATATAAATATTAGAAAATTTTTGATAAAAATAATATATTTTTTCCTTTGTGCAACATCCTGTTCCGCTTAAACAGGATTAATATTAATAAATTAATTTAGCCTCTATTAAAGGACAATGGTGTACGGATTTCACCAATTAAACATTGTGCCATCTGTTTTTCTATTGACCGGTAATCTGGCCATGGCATATGGGAATTTCTTTGCAGCTTTTTCGTCGATATCCACTCCAATACCAGGAGATTCATCTATCTTCAGGTAACCATCTTCAAACCTGTAATTTGTACTGAATACTTCACTCACAATTTCCTGATGCGGCATATATTCCAGTATACCAAAATTATTTACTGCCATATTAAAGTGAACAGAGGCGGCAAGATTCACTGGAGAAAGGTCCGTTGCCCCATGAAATCCTGTATTGATGTGGTAAACTGAGGCCATAGCTGCCACTTTGAGCAAATGGGTTATTCCGCCACCGTGTACAATCGGCATTCTTATATAATCGATCAGTTGTTCAGTAAAAAGTGAGGAATAATCGAAAATTGTATTAAATACTTCACCAATAGCAATTGGAGTTACAGAATGTTGTCGGATCAGTCGGAGACCTTCCTGAAGCTCTCCTGCAACAGGATCCTCAAGCCAGAAAAGATGATATGGTTCAAGCTCTTTAGCTAACCTGGATGCCTCAACCGGAGTACACCGGTGATGAGCATCGTGGAGAAGATGAATATTATCTCCGAAAGTTTCTCTGACCTTCTCAAATAATTCCGGTACGAAATTAAGGTATCTGGGGGTATCCCATACTTCTTCATGTGCCAATCCTTTATGCGCCGGTTCATAATGTTTATTATCTTTTGGTACACCATAGGTGTGTTCAATTCCCGGAATACCTGACTGAACACGAACAGCCCTGAATCCTTTCTCAACATATTTTCCGACATCAATCAGTGTTTCAGCGATATTTTTCCCGTATGCATGACAATATACTAAAACCTTATCCCGGCTTTTTCCTCCTATCAAATTATATAAAGGTGTATTCAGAACTTTCCCTTTTATATCCCACAGCGCCATGTCTATAGCTGAAACGGCAGTCATTGAGACAGCTCCACGCCGCCAATAAACCCCTCGATAGAAATAATGCCAGATATCTTCAGTATTTGCCGGATCACGTCCTATTAATGATGGAATACAATAATTCTCAAGATATGCGACAACCGATTTTTCCATTCCGTTGAGTGTAGCATCACCTAATCCGAAAATTCCCTGATCTGTTATTATTTTCAGGGTAACAAAGTTTCTTCCGGGGCAGCACACGATAACTTTTGCTTCAGTTATTTTCACTATTGTAAGTTATTTATAATATTATCTTCTTGGTTTTTCAATACATTATTGATTCTTACCCTGAACCCTGTGCACTTTGCTCTGAGCCTTTTAAAATCCTATCGAGTTTCCACCATCAACTGGTAGAATAATTCCGGTAATAAAAGAGGATGATTTTGAGACCAGAAATAATGCTGCATCCGCCACTTCTTCAGTATTCCCAAGCCTGCCTAATGGAGTTCTTGAAAGAACCTTTTTTTTGCGTTCAGGATCTTTTTCAAGTGCCAGAGCCGACATATTCGTTTTAATGAACCCCGGAGCCAGGCAATTCACTCTTATGCCATATTGAGCGAGTTCAACAGCCATAGCCCTGGTCATCCCTTCAATCGCTGACTTTGATGCTGTGTAGGCAATTACATATGGTAATCCGTATTGAGAGGCCATTGAACTAATGTTCAATACAACACCAGAGCGTTGCTGCTGCATTACGTTGGCTACCTCCCTGGTAAGGCTGAACATCGCCGTCTGATTTGTCAGTATAACCTTCTGAAAATCCTCATCTGTTACCTCTTTTATCGGTTTTTTCAGATGCATCCCTGCGTTATTAATAAGGATATCTATCCTGCCATAATTTTCCCATATTTTATTTACTGTTTCAGGCAATTTGATTAGTTCTGCAAGGTCACACACCACAAAGTCAGAAAGAACCCCAAGTGTCTCGCAAGCCAGCCTAAGACGGGTTTTGTCGCGTCCCATCAGGATAACTTTGATGTTATTCTGTACAAACTTTTTTGCAATGGCAAAGCCGATACCTGAAGCTCCTCCTGTTACTATCGCAATTCTGTTATCAAAATGATTTTTCATAGCACATTTCCTATTTTTTCCCGATTCTAAGTGATGATTGACGGCAGATAAAGTTATGCTTTAATATTAAAGTACTGAAATTTGCTGATTCTGAATTTTTTAACTTATTGATGAGAGAAGTAGCAGCAATTTCACCTATTTGTCTTGCAGGATAATCCACTGTGGTAAGATTTGGCCTTATAACCTGACTAATCGGGTCGTTATTAAACCCGACCACTGCTATATCATCGGGAATCATTACCCCGGCTCTTTCGAGTTCAACCATTGCAGCCACAGCGGTAGTGTCGTTTGAGACAAATATTCCGTCAGGCCTTGGTATCATTTTCAATATTTTTTTTGCTGTATCTGTACCTGCCGGTCCAGTCATATCACTTATCACAACAAGAACCTGGTCAAATTCGAGTTTATTGTCAGCAAGAGCCTGTTTATATCCATTGAATCTTTCTGAATATACGTTTCTTAATAAATTTCCACCGATATGCACAATGCGTTTACATCCCTGCTCTATCAGATGTGATGTTGCCTCATAGCCTGCTTTATAATTATCAATAACTACTCTTAGACATCCGTCGCAATCTGCAACACGGTCGAAAAAAACAACCGGAATATCTTTATTCAGAAGTACATTGAAATGTTCAAGGTTTTTAGTATTGAATGCCAGTGAAACAAGCAATCCATCAACCCTGCTGTTAAACAATGTAGAAATGCAGGAGATCTCTTTCTTCCATGACTCCTGAGACTGGCTGATAATCAAACCATATCCGTGCTGTGCTGTGATCTTTTCAATTCCCGAAATAACGGTAGCCATGAAATAGCTATCCAATTTTGGGACAACCACTCCTATTGTATTGGTATGTTTTTGACGGAGATTGCTGGCAAACTTATTTTGCTGATACCCCATCTCTCTTGCTTTTGCAATAATGCTCTTTTTTGTCTCCTTCCTAATATGAGGATGATTCTTTAGTCCTCTGCTCACCGTTGAAGGGGAGATATTCAGTGCCTTTGCTATGTCATAAATAGTGATTTCCTTCTTAATCTTCATCTAATAACAGATAATTGGCAAAATTAAGGAAAAAACGAGAGTTTTGAAATTAAACTAAAAAATTTCTGCAATCGGTTGCATTTTTAATTACAACCGATTGCAATATCTGCAAAAATGCTTATTTTTATATTCACAATCGATATGTGAAGTAGGCAATTATCTTAAAGAGAGGCAAAATAAACGTTAGGGGAAAGTTGTTAAATTTTGATAGACCAGAAAACAAATACACGTTTAAAAACCCATTCAGGATGACCAAACTATTGTTTATAAGTGCATTATTGACCCTCCAATCTTTGATAATTTTTTCCCAATCAACATCTGATAAAGAAATATTCATATCAAATGAAAAAGGGAAAGGCAAATTTACTATTTCGGCATCCGGAAAATCGGCTGTGCTTCTGGTAAGTTCAGATGACTGGCCCGGGGTGATCAGAGCCTTTAAAGATCTTCAGTCAGACATTGGTAAAGTCACATCATATGTTCCCGAATTATTTACCGGAAATGTACCCGATGCCAAAGAGATAATTGTTGCAGGAACTATCGGCAAAAGCAATCTCATTGATAAACTTATAAAGGATAAAAAAATTGATGTGACAGATATAGCCTGTCAATGGGAAAAATTTTTAGTCCAAACGGTCCAGAGACCATTCCCGGGAGTCAAAGAAGCCTTAATAATCGCCGGAAGTGACAAACGGGGAACAATTTATGGTATTTACGAAATATCAAAGCAGATTGGCGTATCACCCTGGTACTGGTGGGCTGATGTTCCGGTTTTAAAGAAGAAGGCAATCTACATGAATCCAGGAATGTACATACAAGGTTCACCATCTGTAAGATACAGGGGAATATTTCTAAATGACGAAGCTCCTGACCTTACAAACTGGATAAGAGAAAAATTTGGTTTTGTTTCGGTGGGAGTTAATCCGCCTGTACCGGGTGGTGTGGCCAATTACGGTCATGAATTTTATACGAGACTATTTGAATTAATCTTAAGGCTTAAAGGCAATTATCTCTGGCCGGCTATGTGGAATAACGCGTTCAATGTGGATGATCTTCAAAATCCGAAATTAGCAGATGAATACGGAATTGTAATGGGAAATTCGCATCAGGAGCCCATGCTAAGGGCACAGAAAGAATGGGATCGCCGTTACCTGAGAAGCCTGGGTCCTTGGAACTATTCTAAAAACCCGGATATTCTTGAGGCTTTCTGGCGTGAAGGGATTAAAAGGAACAAAGATTATGAAAGCATAGTTACAATAGGACTCAGAGGTGCAAATGATACCGAAATGGCCCCCGGCGGTCCTCAGGCAAATATGGCAATGCTCGAAAAAATTGTGGATGTGCAACGTAAGATCCTGACAGAGGAAATAAACCCTGATATAACTAAGATACCTCAGTTATGGTGTCTTTACAAAGAGGTTCAGGATTATTACAAAGCCGGAATGAGAGTCCCCGACGATGTGACCCTTTTATGGGCTGAGGATAACTGGGGAAATATACGTCGTTTACCAACAGCGGAAGAGCGCAAGCGAAGCGGAGGTGCAGGAATATATTATCATTTCGATTATCACGGCGGACCAAGGAGTTATCAGTGGATAAACACAAATCCACTTGCAAAGATCTGGGACCAGATGTCACTGGCAAAACAATATGGTGCCGACAGGATATGGATAGTCAATGTCGGACATTTTAAAGGTTACGAACTTCCAATGGAATACTTTCTTGACCTGGCCTGGAACACTGAGAAAGAGACCGGCGAAAATTTAAATGAATACACAGAATTATGGGCTGAAAGGCAATTCGGAAAAACATGTCGGGCTGAAATAGCAGGAATATTGTCAGATTACACAAAGTTTAATGCCCGACGCAAGCCGGAATTACTCTCTCCGTCAACTTATAGCTTTATTAATTATTATGAAGCCGAGAGTGTGGTTAAAGATTATGACAATATTTCCGCGAGAGCAGAAAAAATATTAAATAAACTTCCTGTTGAAATGCACGACGCCTTCTACCAGTTGGTGCTCTTTCCCGCTAAAGCCGGCGCGCTTGTCAACGAATTATACTTTGCTGTAGGATTAAATGATCTTTATTCCCGTCAGGGACGTGCAAGTACTAATGATTTGGCAGCTAAGACAAAACAGTTGTTCAGTAGTGATACCAGCCTTATGGGGTATTTCAATCGTGATTTCGCCGGAGGGAAATGGAAACATTTTATGGACCAGTCGCACATTGGATACACGACCTGGGCCGATCCTCCGGTGAACAGCCTGAAGGCTGTAAACCTGAAGGAACTGGATGTGCAGGATAAACCAACTCTGGGTGTGTCAATTGAAGGTTCTGAAGGTTCATGGCCCGGCGATAAAACTGATCCGGCCCTTCCTGAATTTGACATCTTTAACAGGCAAACTCATTACATTGATGTTTATAACAAAGGGAAAGGCTTAATTACATATATTATATTGACAGAATATCCATGGATAAAAATTGACAAAACTAAAGGTCCTTTCGGATTTGACGATCGTATCCTGGTGACAGTTGATTGGAATAAAATACCGAAAGGCCGGAACAGTGGTTATATAAAAATCACAGGAGACGGAAACGAAATAACTGTTGGCATAAGAGCCTTTAATCCTTCGGAAGTAACGCCAATGTCGCTCACTGGTTATGTCGAAGGAAACGGGTATGTATCAATTGAAGCCGAACATTTCAGCCGGCTGACTGATGAAGCAACAAGACATTGGATAAGGATCGAAGATTACGGACATACCCTGTCAGCCTTAAGAGCCACTTCAGAAGTCGATGCCGCTCCTGCGGTACCAGGAAAGAACTCTCCATATCTTGAATATCAGATGTATTTGTTCAATACCGGGACATTAGATGTTACATCTGTCTTCTCAACAACACTTAATTTTATATCAGGCAGAGCTTTGCAGTATGCAATTTCTTTCGACAACGAGACTCCCCAGATTATAACGCTTGTTCCGGAAACTTATAATGCCCGTAACGGGAACGCAGATTGGGAGAAATGTGTCAGTGACAACTGTCGTTTAAGCCATTCAACTCATACCCTGAATACTCCAGGTTATCATACTCTTAAAATATTTATGATCGATCAGGGAGTTGTTTTGCAAAAAATTATCATAAATTCAGGTGGCTTAAAACCCAGTTACCTGGGACCACCGGAGAGCTTTTTTAAATTAGCTAAAAAATAAATGTAACATCCTTAATCTCTGACTCTCCGGTATACACAGTCTTTCATATTGCACATACGGCATGTATATGGATTGAAATTGACATTCTTTCCGATGCCAATAATTCCACTGACTGATTTGACAGGATCCATAAGAGCGGAAGATGTCAGTTTTACATTGCAAAAATTTTCAGGAAGAAGCTCAAATAAATTATGCTGTTCTGCCACATCCCACCCACAATAACCCGGACTGTAACGGTTTGTTATTTTTTTCCCTATTTTTAGCATGTTTCTTTCAAGATCAGCCTGCATAAGATCTGCAGCCGCTTCAACTATCTCACTGCCAATAACATCATAAATATAGCCCTTTAATAAATCTCTGTCACGCATGGCTTCTCTGCTACGTTGTCCGATTTCAGCTCCTGCTGTACACAGAAAGAGAGCTACGGAATCTGATTTTTTTATCTGACCAAATACGATTTTTTTTATCTGGAATTTGACATTATTAATCGTGATCGATTTTGTTTCATTGTCAAACCGAACGTCAGTGTAGACCCTGTATTCAGCTTTTATAATGCTTACTTTATGGGTATCTGTAAGAATCTCTTCAATCAGATTTGTAACAAGTTCACGGTCTTCACCCTCCTTGTAACCTAAAACACTCTCTATCATTGAAGAGCTGATATTAAGATCTTTAAAATCAAATTGATAGGTTGAACCTGTCATAAGTAATTTAGTATATAATTGCCCCATTCATCGGGTCGGCAAACCAAGTCCTGATTCCGTCACAAGTCTCTGAACTATTGATTCCCAGCCTAATGTCATAATATGAATTCCATTTATCCCCTGCTTCCGTTTTACAGAGTCAATCACTTCCAGTGCTATCTGAACGCCTTCTTCCGAAGCCGATTCCCCTGCATTTTTCATTCTAATCAGAATTTTCTCGGGAAGACTCACACCAGGAACTTTCGTATGAAGATACTGAGCAACTTTATAGCTTTTAAAAGGGGCAACGCCCGCCAGGATAAAAACTTTATTAAGAACATTCCTTTTATCAAGTTGTTCCAGCCACAAGTCAAGTCTTTCTGGTTCAAAAATAAGATTAGTCTGAAAAAACTGGGCACCAGCATTGACTTTCTTTTGATCTTTAAGTGCCTGTAATTCAGGTTCCAAAGCGAAAGGAGAAGTCGTAGAACCAAGAAATATTCTGGGAAGGTTTTTGTAACTTCTTCCGTCGAGATAGACTCCATCGTCTCTCATTTTCCGTATAATCCACAACATTTGTACAGAATCGATATCAAGCAAATTCATATTGCTCGTGGGTGACGGGCCTATAATCGAATTGTCTCCTGTCACACAAAGAATGTTTTTAATTCCAATGGCGTTCGCTCCGATAACAGTTGATTGCAGACCTGATCTTGTTGTATCGCGGGCAGCGATCTGAAATACGGGTTCCGATCCCTGGTTTATTGCCACCGAGCAACAGGCAATACTTGACATCTTAGGACGGGCAGAAGAGGAATCTGTAAAATTGATTGCAGTGACATAAGGTTTAACTGACTCAATATCCCGAATAAGTTTATCTGTCCCCGCTCCAAGTGGTGGTGTCACTTCGGTAGCGACAACAAATTTACCTTCACGAAGTTGTCTTTCAAGATCAGTTACAGGTTCACTTTCATGGGCCGGATGATAATCAGCATCGCCTGACCACCATTCAGGCTGTCTGATCGTTTTAAAAACGCTGTCCCAGGTTGCGGCCTTTATTATTTTATCTCCTGATGTAATTCCACCAACGAACTTTCGTGTTCCAACCTTCTTAATCTGGCGTACCACATCTCCCCAGGTTTCTGTACCGACTTTAATCCAATCAAGAGGTGGCAATACTTCAAGAAGTGTCTCCTCACGTCCTGTTTTAAGGGCTCTTTTATAAATCGCATACCAGATACACTTGCGTGTTTCGTCGACATAACAATTCTTTTCAGGAGTTATTCCTCCGCAAGGGCCATTCCTCATTCCTTTGGGACATTCCATGGGGCATATAAAAGCTGTTTCCTGAAGAAGACAGTTGCCACACATACGGCAACCAAACAGAGGCCCTTTAACACAAATCTCAACTTTTGCAAGAAGTCGTCTGCCGAATGATTCTTTTTTAAACGGGAAAAAAGCCGGCTGCCATCTGCGGGCAGGTTTTATAGCTGACATATTTTGATTTTGAACTAAAGCTACAAAATCTAAATGAGTTAAATCTTGCTTTGAAAATATTCTACAAACCTTACTGCAAAATCATCTCTGCCTAAAGCCAGGTCTGTCGCCCTGACTGCTGCGGTTATTTTTTCCGGGTTAGCAATCGGACATGTAAGACCATTAGCTATTGCCAGCGAAATGAATGAAGAATTAAGATCTTCTCTGCCTGGCAGGCCAAACGATATATTGCTGGCACCCATAGTTATGTTCAGTCCAAGTTTCTGATGGACAAGTCTGATGGTTTCGAGAGTCACAATACATGCTTTTGAGTCGGTGCTAACTGCCATCGCCAGAGGATCGATAATAACATCCTCTTCTTTAATTCCTTCTTTTACAGCTCTTGAAAGAATCTTTTCGGCAATAGCCAATCGTTTTTCAGGATCGTGTGTTATTCCGTCACCATCCATTGTCAACCCTATTATTGCAGCTTCATATTCCTTTGCTATACAAAGAAGAGCAATTAATGATTTCTCTTCACCATTAACAGAATTGATTAGACATTTACCACCAGCCACTTTTAATGCAGCTTCAATTGCTTTGGGATTTGGAGAATCAAGACAAAGTGGAACATCAAAACTACCTCTGATTGCCAAAACCGTCTCAGGTAAAAGTATAATATCATCAACTCCCGGGAAACCCACATTTACATCGAGAACATCTGCGCCGGCCCTGATCTGACTTTCAGCAAGTTCCAGCACATATTCAAAGTTTCCTTCCTGTAGTGTGGAAACAAGTTTTTTTCTTCGCGTGGGATTTATGCACTCACCTATTATGATGACAGGACCATTTGTATCAATTGTTACCTTATTGGATATTCCCCCCTAAGTATTGTCTGCATTATATTGAGTATTAACCAATTTATCATAAATACGCTCCCTTCCCATATTTTTTAAGGGAAAAGATTTTGGGAAGGGTTAAAATCAACTGGCAAGTTGCTTCAGATAATTTACTGCACCCTGCGGATCGGGGGAATAGAAATCCGCTCCTATTTTTTTACAATATTCCGTTGTAACAGGGGCTCCACCGACGAGGATTTTCGATGAAGAATACTTTTCCTTGATAACCGTCACTATATTCTTCATATTTTCCATTGTAGTAGTTAGCAATGCCGACAATCCGATGATGGCATTTGGATTTTCATCCAGTGCTTTAAGAAATTTTTCTGCGCCTACGTCTACTCCCAGGTCGATAACTTCCCATCCACCGCCTTCAATCATCATAGCAACAAGGTTTTTACCTATATCATGCAGGTCTCCTGACACAGTTCCAATAATAAACTTTCCTTTTCTTTTTGTTTCGCCCGACTGGAAAAATGGTTTAAGATGCACCATAGCGCTGCTCATTGCTTTTGCTGCCATTAACATCTGAGGAACATATATCTCTTTTCTGCTGAACTTATTACCTACTTTAGCCATTGCGGGGATAAGAGCATTTTCAAGAATTTCATCAGGTTTTACTCCTTCTTCGAGCGCTCTTTTTGCCAACTCATCTGCTCCATCCTGGTCTCTCATATTCGGAGGATAGGGAGATGATTTGTTAATCTTCCCGTTTTCAACACATAGAGCAAGTTTTTGAAGAAAATCTTTCATAAAAAATAATGTTTTCAAATATTATTTAATGCACAAGAATAATTATTTTTTTATTCATCTCCAGTCTGATCACATAAAAGAATATTAGGAGAACAAGATCTGAATTATCGTTGTAGAAAAACTCAGTAAGCCGATATCTTTCAGAAACGTTTTAACGATCAATATGTCAATAGATTGATTTTTTTGTCAAAGATGTTAAATTAAAAACTGAGGCTTCCTGGAATCAGTCAGCCTCAGTTTTCATTATTACCTTAAAAATTAACCAAAATGAACTAATTATATCCGGGGTTTTGATATGCTGCTTTTTCGTCAGCGGTCATTTCCATGCCTTGTATCTGGGCATCCGGGATGGGGCGCAGATAGAGAGCTGGTGTAATGGTGCGCGTTACCGTTACCGGCGTATGGTCTCCATACGCGGTTCCACAAATTGTGAAAGAACCAGCGATGGCTGCCCATGTTTGCGTACGTACCAAATCGAACCAGCGATAACCTTCAGCATAATATTCACGTGAACGTTCCGCCAAAATATAGTTAATGTCTATAGTTGCCGGTGTGGCTGCAGTCATAGCAGCGCTATTGTCTGCAACATTGGCGATATTTCCGTTGTTGTTCCAGCGCCATTTCCCAGCTCGTGTACGAAGAACATTAACCAATTCTCTGGCGCTTTTACCAGCTTGTGTAGTTGCTCCCTGCACTGCTGCTTCGGCTGCAACAAGGTAAAGTTCCGAGAATTTTGCAATGTTGTAAGGACGGGTAGAACCTGCATTAGGTTGTCCCAATCCTGTTCCATTGTCGGTACGGTAAGGACCAAGCTTCCAAAGCCCCGGATATACTACCCTGCTTATGCGGTCAGGCGATATCACAAAATCGGACCTTCCGGGCAATAAACCTGCACCGACACCACCATTTGCAGTAGCGTAAGTAACAGTTGGATTGTCAGTGTTCAAGAAAGTCAGTATTGCATCACCAGGGACAACTGACATGCCATTTGCATTAACCAAAGACGCATTTGTGAGGCCAGCTTTAGGCCAGTTGCCACGGTAAACAGTTGTAAAGGTGCCGTCGTACCGGGAATCATTCGTTTTGTCGGCAAAGGTGTTTTCAATTACGCCGATAGTTGGGCACATACGTACCCACGGACGTCCCAGGGCTTGTGATGCTTCACGCTGAACAGAACTTACACTGGAACTTCTGATGTTTGTATAGTTCCACGTCATCATCCAGCCGGAAAAGTTATCCGGAGCTCCGCCACTGCCATAAGTAAGACTGCTCGCGTTATAAAATTCGCTTGCCTGGGTATGGTCGGCGTACAGCAGAATTTCCTTGTTGCGGTCGTTTTGTCCCAGGTTAACGTCATAGAATGTTGACATTAAGCCGAAAAAAGATCCCGGATTATCAATGGCAGTTGTTGCTACGTCGTATGCTGCCTGATAATACCACTGGGCATTATGTCCGTCAGGGTCAGTTCGATCAGTTGCCGGATAAGTAGGAATGTTATTTGGGTTTTGGAGCCACCATCCGTAAGTCAGGTAAGCTTTTGACAGATAAAGGCGGGCAGCGCTTTTGGTTACACCGCCGGTTACACGTCCAACATCCGGTAAATTGTTTACCGCTGTCAGCAGGTCGGGGAATATGGCTTTGGTATAGACCTCCGGAACTGTGTTACGCACAGAGGTTCTCACGGTAGATGTGTTGAACTTCAACTCCCCTGAGCCCAAATCCAAAGGCACCCCGCCGAAAGTTTGTACCAGCAGAAAGTAGTCGAATGCGCGAAAGAATCTGGCTTCAGCAACCAGTGCATCCGAAATAGTTCCTACTGCGGCAGCATTTTCAATAATACCACTGGCAGTGTTGATGTTAGGAAATGCAGTTGTCCACAATACATCCGAACGGCTACTGAGTGGAGTAATCGACCCCACACCGGAAAGGTCCATGTCCTTAAAGTTTTGATCTGCACTCTGAGCCCATGTTGCTTCATCGGTACCGGTTTCGAGACTGTTATAGTAGTAGGCTTGTCCGTACAGGTAGCGCAGGTGTGCGTACATCGCCGTTAGTCCTCCATTAACACCCGTTGCGGTTTTAAAAAAACCGGGTTCATAAATACTTCGAGGCTGCTCGTCCAAAATTTTAGTGCACTGCATGAAGCACAACGCCATCAAGGCTATTCCTATAAATGTTTTTACATGTATATGTTTCATTGCTATCTTATTAAAA
>PLMC01000025.1 GCA_003141495.1 Bacteroidales bacterium | reverse complement strand
TTAACATATAACAGAACAAATGGCTTAAGTGTTGCAAATAAAATAATATAAGTTATTTTTGGCTAAGAATAACGGAAAATCTACTTCCAGCCGGATGAAGAATAAAGGAGAGATACTTGCATCAATATTGAAAAATTTTAAAGACTGCTTTTTCTTCCTACATAACACCAGGGAGTTTGGCATTGTAGAAAACATTATGAATGAAGGGTTTATCTTCGAAAGACAATTAGCTCATTCAACTGACCGTGTTAATCCGAAAGAGCCTATTGAAGTTACTTACTTTCTTATTCAGAGGAAAGATTATGGCTCCTACACCATAATTATAGCAATACCTAAAGTTATTTATGAAATATATACCAGTGTTTCTAATAAAAAGGACGTTGATATAGAGGAAGTGCTGGCAGTCACCGAGCCATATTGGGGGGATAATGATGAGTTGATATACACTCTGTCACCTAAACATATCCTTGGATATTTTAATATCAAAACATCGGAGTTTTATCAGAACAGGAATTGGGATCCCTTTTTTAACAATTGCCATGCCAGATCTGCAGGTAAAAAATCAGTGAATTCCGGAAGAAAATGAAGAAAAAAAGAGGACCGGCCCACTCTGCCGGTCCCCTTTTAACTTGGAATGAAAATTAATAAGCCTGAAGTGCGATCTTAAAAAATCCAGTGGCCCTGGTCGATGAAATCTGGAATTTCCATTCACCTGTTTTATCCATATTCTCTTTTTCAGTGATAGTGAATGACTTTCTCCAGTTGAGATTGCCTGATTCATCAATTAAAATATCAGAATAATTTTTACCATTAGGCATAATGATTTTGATACGGATGTCACCGCTTTTACAATAGCCCATTACTGACATTACGACTGATTTTACTGTTTTATCGACATCGAACGTGTAATCCCTTGAGAAGGTATTATCCTTTACTGACTTGGAAAAATCCAAAGTTGTACTTTCAGAATCGTCACCCATTGTGTGCCTTAAAAATGTATTCATATCAGGTCCGTTGAATTCAAAAGGTTCATCAAAAGAGAACGATCTGTTTCCTCTGGGTAGGTTCATAAATAGTTTTGTTCTCTCTTTATCTTCATTTTCAAGCTGATCCTGTGCATCATTCATGGAGCTATCTGTTTTTTCATTCTGCTCTTTCAGGTTTTGCACTGCGTCTGCCATTGCTTTCTTTTGTTCGGCCATAGTTTTTTTCTGCTGGTCGATTTCCTGCTGAATTTTCTTCTCCTTTTCCTGTTCTTCTTTTGTCTTCTCCTGCGCAGTTACCTGCTGAAAAGAAGATCCTATGGAGATAAGGAAAATAACCATTAAAAATAAACTGAACTTTTTCATGACTGCCTCATTTTTAGTTTGACAATGTAAAGATAGTCCCCGTTTGATTGCTATTTTGTTAACACCGGGTTAATGCCGGGTTAATGTTTCTTTTGTCCTTCTTAAGATTCAATAAATTGAATAATTTTGAGAAAGTAAATTAAAGAAGATGAAAAACCGAAATACTGTTCTGATTCTTGGTATTACATCAATTCTGATTCTGATATCTGTCCAGGTATACATTATATCAGGTATCTGGAAACAAAAAAATGAGATGTTTTCCCTAAGATATACTATGCATTCACAGGAAGCACTTAATTATATCAGAAGAGGGATGTCAACTGATGGTTTTGACACCGTAAGGTTTCTTTTAAGCAATTACTCAGAAAAGGCTAATAAAGAGTTACATGCAATTAAAGACGAAAAAGAACTTGCTGCCAAGAAAAAAGCAATATTAAATTATTTCACAAAAGTTATTAATCAGGAACAGGATTTATCCGGATTACTTTCAACCTATTTTGGAAGCAGGGGATTTGAAAAAAACTTCAATTCTTCAATTGTAATTAACAATCTTGAAATGATCAGTAATGACACGATTGTTGTGTACCGGAGTGAGGATTTTGCAAACCGTCTTTTACCAGATCGAAGCAGAAAAGTTTTAATTCCTGAAATTTCCAGGTCAAAAATTTGGGTTAACTGGTTCCATGAGGAAGATAACAATTACCGTTTAGTTTTTGATTATTTTATTGACTTTTCCAATCAGCAGAAAATGATCTTAAAAGAGATCTCTGCATCTCTGGGAATGAGTACTCTCAGCATACTGCTCATAGGTATAATGTTTATGATAACTTACAGGAATCTGATGGAAGAGAAGAGGCTCTCAAATCTTAAGACAGACTTTATAAACAATATGACCCATGAGTTAAAGACACCGCTATCAACAATTACAGTTGCCGGTAAAACGCTCGAAATGCCCCAAATTAGAAATAACGATGCCAAGATACTTGAAACAGCAAAACTTATCGGGAAACAGAGTGTGCATCTGAATCAGCTTATCAATATGATACTTGAGATAAGTATGTGGGAAAGGACACAATTTCAGCTTGATAAAAAAATAATCAGGATCGAAGAGATAATGAACGATGTGGTCGATAGTTTTAAATCGGGTGGCGGAAACAACGCTTCAATAAATCAGAAATATAACTTCAAAGGAGCGGAAATAGATCTTGATGAATTTTATTTTACAACACTTGTCAATAACCTGCTTTCCAATGCAGTGAAGTACTCCGACAAAGAACCTGTAATTGACATTGAAGGATTCACCCAGGATAATAATGTATGTATTAAGGTCGCTGATAATGGAATCGGAATTAACAGGCTCGACCAGAAACATATTTTTGATAAGTTTTACAGGGCCTCAACAGGAAACATACATAAATTCAAAGGACTTGGTCTGGGTCTGTACTATGTTAAGAAAATCGCTCAAGCACATGGTGGAGATGTTACAGTCAGCAGTAAACCCGGAAAAGGGAGTACATTCACTGTAATAATTCCGTGTAATTCATAAAATCTCTCACAATAAATGCATATCAATAAATAGATCAATGATATGAATAGAGTCCGTCTGATTTTTGTAATCGTCCCCATGATACTTTTTTGCAACAGTTTACAGGCGCAGAAAACTTATTGCAACCCACTTAATCTTGATTACGGATATTGTCCGATTCCAAACTTCACAGAATCAGGCAAAGACTGGGCAACTGCTGATCCTGTTATTGTTCTTTATAAAGGAGATTACTATCTTTTTTCAACCAATCAAATGGGCTACTGGTGGAGCACTGATCTGAGTCATTGGAATTTTGTATCCAGATCTTTTCTTAAATCATATCATAAAGTGTATGACGACTTATGTGCACCTGCCGTATGGGTTCAGGGAGACACACTTTTGGTATTCGGATCAACCTATTCAACTAATTTCCCGATCTGGATGAGCACCAATCCTAAAGCAAATGAATGGAAAGAAGCCTTAAGCTCACTTTCTATCGGCGGCTGGGACCCCGGCTAACAATGCATTCGCTTACAATATCTACATGGGTACAGCACCTGATAAACTATATAACTGTATTATGGTCTATGGTGCCAATGAATACTGGCTCAAATCAATGGATAAAGAAATTCCGTATTTTTTTCGAATAGAAGCCATCAACGAAAATGGGGTATCTCAATTATCAGAAATAATTAAGTCGGAATAACTCATAATGCTTTGTACCTGTCTATTACCATTTTGTAAAAATCAGGGAAGCTCACCATGGAGTTGCAACATTTTGAGTAAACCAAGAAAAATTAGTATATTTACTTTTACAATACCAAACTAATTAAAATATCCGGGAAATGAAAGTTTTAGTTGCTGAAGATGACAGGGATTTTGGAAATATATTGACTCAATATATCACAATAAGCGGTTTCGATGTAAAACTGGGCAGGGATGGCAAAGAGGCATGGGAATTGTTTAATCAGGACAAACCTGATATCTGTGTATTTGATGTGATGATGCCTGAAATGGATGGATTCACCCTAGCTGAAAAAGTAAAAGAGGCGCACCCCGATGTTCCCGTCATTTTTCTCACGGCTAAGAGCCTCAAGGAGGATATTGTAAGAGGTCTTAAAATCGGGGCAGATGATTATATAACCAAACCATTTGATCCTGAAGTTCTTATCCTGCGTATAAATAACATCCTGAAACGGGCCTATTCATCTTCAAATGATGAGTATAAAGTATCCCAGATAGTCCTGAAATATAACACTCTTGAACTGATCTGTGGAGATACAAAGGAAAAGCTTACACTTAAAGAAGCACAGCTATTGAAGTATTTCATTATTAACAAGAATAAAATTCTTGCCAGAGAAGATATCCTGACAGAGATATGGGGAGAAGATGATTATTTTCTTGGAAGAAGTATGGACGTATTTATCAGCCGATTAAGAAAATATGTTTCGGAGGATAAAAATATTGATATCCGTACAGTCAGGGGCACAGGATTCATACTTGAGGAGATAAAGAAAGAGGAATAACTTCATACTGAGGTAGGGAGAGAGTTCACATAACAAAAAAGCTGCCTCATTTCCGAAGCAGCCATTTAATATCCTTTTAGTTCCTGATTCCTGATTCCTGATTTCTGATTCCTAATTCCTAATTCCTAATTATTTTTTAGTACCAAGAACCTCATTTACTTTATTATATAAAGCTTCACCTCTCAGGTTTTTGCCAATTATTTTCCCGGTTTCATCAAGAAGGAAGTTAGCTGGAATTGAATTCACTGCATATAATTTCGCCGCTGCATTATTCCAGTACTGGAGATCAGAAACCTCAGTCCAGGTAAGTTTGTCATCAGCTATTGCTTTAAGCCATACTTCCTTTTTCTGGTCAAGTGAAACACCGAAAACATCAAAACCTTTTTTGTGAAATTCATTATAAACTTTTACCACATTAGGATTTTCCATGCGGCAAGGATTGCACCAGCCTGCCCAGAAATCGATCAACAGCAATTTAGAACCTATCTTTGATGATAGGGGCACCGGATTGCTATTAACATCACTAAGAGTAAAATCGGGAGCTTTCTGACCAACAGCTACCGCTTTCATAACTACAACTCTCTCTTTCAAACTTTTAATCTGAGGTAAGGAGGCAATTGAAGTATCCAGTACATTTATCATTGATTCGATCTCGTCAGCTTCCATCTCGTAACTAAGACTTACAAGGATTGAGGGAGTGACATATGATTTAGGATTAGTTTTAACAAAGTTTTTCTGCAGATTTGTCATTGCAATCTGGATAGAATCAAGCTGCTTTTCAATTAAGGCAACCTTCGCTACATCACCTGACTGACTTGCAGCCTGGTATTTCATAACGAACCTGGAATAATTATCACTCAAGGGCTTATTGGAGTTGATAAAAGCTTTGTACTCATCCTGTGTTTTAGATCCGGTGATATCTGCTTTAAAAAGTGAATCGAGGCTTCCTTTAACTGTTATTTCCGAGTTCTCAAGGTAAAATGATGTTCTTTTCCTCGTATTACCGGCAACCAGCTGAACCATTTGAGGATAATGAACTACTCCGCCTGTCATTGTAAATGAGCCTTTCCTGGAAACTGCAGAATCAATTGAAACTGTCTTACCAGCTTCTCTTTCCTGAAGATAAAAGGTAATAGTGTCGGATCCATAAATATTCCCTTTGACCACATAATGTGGCTTTGAAGAGCATGAAGATATTATTAGACCTACAAGAAACAGATAAATGACCTTTTTCATATACATTAATTTTGAGTTCGTAACAGATTATTACTAAATTGAGATTGCAAAGATATGAATTATTATTAAGTCTGCTTTTTGAAATATTTGTCAAATAATTTTAAAGCTGCCTTGTATGAAGTTATTGTTCCGTCGTGCAACTGCCGCTCAATCTCAGGTATCAGCGATTTTACATCACTCTGATTATAAAACGAGTTATTCAGATACTCTAAAATTGTATTATGCATTCTGATAACCGCCTGTTCCTTTCTGAAAGAATCAAAATAACCAGACTTCGTGGTAAAAGCAAAGTACTCCATTATTAATTCCCAGANNCAGTTTATTTGCCCCATCGGCTTTTGTTATCGCAATCAGATCTGCGATTTCCATTATGCCCCTTTTAATGCCCTGAAGTTCATCACCGGCGCCGGCAAGCATCAGTAGAAGAAAGAAATCAACCATTGAATGGACGACTGTTTCCGATTGTCCGACACCAACAGTCTCAACAAGTATTGTATCGAAACCTGCTGCCTCACAAAGTATTATGGTTTCTCTTGTTTTCCGGGCAACACCTCCAAGGGTACCTGCTGTAGGAGATGGCCTGATAAAAGCTCCCGGATGAATACTGAGTAGTTCCATCCTTGTCTTATCCCCCAGAATACTTCCTTTAGTCTGTTCACTGCTCGGGTCAATTGTCAGGACTGCTAGTTTTCTCCCCTCTCCTGTAATATATAATCCAAAGGTTTCAATAAATGTACTCTTCCCGGCTCCCGGAACACCTGTAATTCCAATCCTGATTGATCTGGAACTGAAAGGAAGACATTTTTCAATAATAGCCTGCGCTTTATCATAGTGTTCAGGCAATGAGCTTTCTACAAGAGTTATAGCCTGACTTAAAATGGTTCTGTTCCCGGAAAGGATCCCTGATACAAATTCGTCTGCTGAATATTTATTTCGCTTCTTCCGCCCCGATTTTGTAAGAACATCAGGATTGACATTTGGGGGTTGCGGAATCCCTTCATGTACCTTTAGTGAGCTTTTAAATTCTTGTTTCTTATCCATTAATTATTTTACCGGGGCGGGTTGTTCAACATCGGCAGTAAGCATTAACACAACTTCCGAATTCTTTGGATCATTTGTGTAAACATAGATTGCCTTTGTAACTTTCCCCGAATATGAACCGGAGTTAAACACTGCTTTGATACTGCTGGATTGTCCCGGTTTAATTCCCACATCCTGATTTCCCTGCTGGACAGCTGTACAACCGCAAGTAGATCTAATAAATCTGATCAACAGGTCACTTTTGCCTTCATTTGTAAATTTGAACTCAACTTCGTTTTGTGTTGAGCCCTTTATATTTCCAAGGTCAACAGTTGTCGATGCGACTTTGAAAACAGGAGCGTTTTCCAGTTCTTCCTTTGATAATGAAGAAAAATCTTCAACAAGGTTCGCCGATACATAATAAAATAAATTCTCCTGGATCACTCCATTCAACTTTATTTTTACCATATCGCTGACATTTCCCCACCCTGCATTTTTTGTTGCATCATAAGTTCCCTCAATCATCCCTTTCTGTCCGGGTTTAAGGGTTTCGGGATTAGATTTCAGAGTAAGATGTGCCGGTACAGCATCGAATTCAACTTTAACTGGTTCGGCAGAAGTATTAATCAACTGCATCACCCTCATCTTCTTTTCAGTTTTTTTAACATTGGTGAATGCAAGGTGGTTACTTTCAAACCTTACAGATCCGACAGCAAATGTAAATAACTCTTCAACAGTTTTTTCATGCGGAATGACTTCACCTTTAATTACAAGAACGACAACCTCTGGTTTTGTATTACTGTAAACGGAAAGTGTCTTATTGAACTGACCCGGCCTGTCCTTTGGATCATAAATAGCTGTAACCTTACCTTTGGCGCCTGCCGGAATAGGTTGTTTCGTCCACTCCGGTGTTGTACAGCCACATGATGCTACAACGTTTTGAATAACTAACGGCTCAGTGCCGGTATTGGTTACAATGAAATCAAAGGTCTGTCTCCCAGCCTCTTCTTTAAACGTTCCGAAATCGTGTTCGGTCGCTGAAAGCTGCATTTTTGTTGATGCTACCTGCGATTTTACTGAAAACCCTAAGATCAGCAGAGAAAAAATAAAGAATAATCGTTTCATAACAATATGGTATTTTAATATTTTAAGAATTATTAATAAATTTTTTACAAATATACAAAATGAATATTCAAATTCCTCCATATGACAATTCCCTGAAGAATATGGTTGCATGGAATGTTGCAAAAATCAGTAATGAAAATTGAATCATATAAAGTGATGTAAAAATAATAAAGTTTGAGATTTTTAGATAGTTTAAAACAGATTATCATTAGTTTTGTTGGATAGACTGGATTCTTTGGATCAATATTTGCTAATTTAGAGTTCGGTTACCTCATGAAGGCCTTGGAAAAAAGAAATATTAAAAAGCTTATTATCATCCTTATAGGGTGCCTTTTTTATTCAAATGCATCTGGTCAGTTTTATAATGGACTTCAGATGTCGTTTGGTAAAAACAAAGTCCAGTACTACGATTTCTACTGGCAATTCTACAGGTTCGATAATTTTGATTGCTACTTTAATGAGTATGGCCGTGATCTGGCTCAGTTCACTGCGGATTATGCTACCAAGAAGCTGGCTGAGATTGAGGATTTTTTCGATTATACACTTGAGAAAAGAATGATATTCATCATTTACAACAAAAATTCCGAGTTTAAACAATCAAATATCGGACTCGTCACATTTGATGAGGACAGTTATAATACTGGCGGCTTCAACAGGATTATTAAAAATAAAGTAATGCTTTATTATGATGGCGACCATGAGGCATTTAAGCACCAGATAGCAGCATCAATTACTGAAGTGATAATCAATGAAATATTATATAATGCCGATGTAAAAAACAGAATATCAAGCTCATCATTGATTTATATGCCAGACTGGTATAGTAAGGGACTCATTGGTTATGTGGGAGGTAACTGGGATTATGAAGCGGAAAACAGGGTAAAAGATGGATTCAAATCGGGTAAATACAAAAATATCAATCATCTTGAGTACGATGACGCCATAGATGCGGGGGAGTCTTTCTGGAGATTCATAGGTAAAAAATATGGTAATGCCCTTATTCCCAATATAATCTATCTTACAAAAATTTATAAAAACATCGATGATGGGTTACATTATGTTATAGGCGAGAAGCTCAAGGACCTTCTGAAGGATTGGAAAGATTACTATAAGGACGAGTTTTCAGGTGATAAAAACCTTCCGGCTGACGATGCAAACAATACCAGAAAATCAAAAAAAGATCAGATCTATCAACAGGTAAAAGTAAGCCCGGGAGGAGATTATATCGCTTATGTAACCAACGATTGGGGAAGAAAACGAATCTGGCTCTATAATCAGGCAACGGGAAAACGAAAAATTATTTTCAGGAGGGAACCACGATTTGAACAGGTTGTCGATAAGACTTACCCGGTAATTGCCTGGCACCCGAGCGGGAAGATTCTGACTTATATTAATGATGAAAAAGCTGACCTGCAGATGTATTTCTACAGGGTCGATGAAAAAACAACTCAAAAAAGAATCCTTCTTTATTTTGATAAGGTCCTCGATTTTTCATATTCCCCCGAAGGATCACGTCTTGTCTTTTCTGCAGTAAAAGATGGAATAACAGATATCTATATTCATACTATTGCCTCAGGAACCAATGAGCAGATCACCAGGGATGTAGCAGATGATCTTAATCCGTCATTTATGAAATCTTCGCCTGACGAAATACTTTTTTCGTCAAACAGGTTAACTGATACCCTGACAAATACGGCAAACCCTTTTGAAAGAGTCTCACAAACATTCGATCTTTTTACCTACGACTTAACAAGAAAAAACAATATCCTGGTAAGACTTTCTGAAGGTAAATATACTAACAGGTTGCAGGCATCTGAGGTTGCAAAGAATAAATTTAGTTACATAGGTGACCAAAACGGAATATTAAACAGGTACACAGCACAATTCGACAGTTCAATCAGCTTAATTGATACAATTGCCCATTACAGATATTATATTAATTCCCAGCCTTCTACTAATTATGACAGGAATATTATAAACCATTCCGTTATCAACGGAACTGACCCATTTGGGGAAGTTCTTTTCACCAACAGGAAGTATGTTTTAAGAAAAGGGCTCCAGAGCCAATCAAGTACAGTGCCTCCGGCAGAGATGGTGAACACTAGATTACGTGACGAGAAAAATCAGTATTTCCATAAAGCTGACAGTGTAGAACAGTTAAGGCAGTGGCTTGTTGCAGAAGATAAAAAAAGAAGGGATACACTTACTAAACCACTCTATGAGTATTATATCAAGAATGAACCCATTGATATAAATCATTACATATTTGAAAAGGAGAAACAAAACTATTATAATCAATTATGGCGGAAAAAATATATGGATATCGACCTTGATACCGGGAAGTTTAACCTCCCTTTGATCAGGATTTATGAGACCTCATTCTATAATAATTATATAGCTACCCAGATAGACTTTAGTTTCCTTAACAATTCGTACCAGGTTTATAGTGGAGGAGCTCCATATTTTAATCCCGGAGTGAATCTTCTAACCCAGATCGGAACAGTTGATTTGTTAGAAGATTACCGGATCACCGGAGGGTTCAGATTCTCCGGTAATTTTGACAGCAACGAGTACTTACTCAGTATCGAGAACCTGAAAGGGACCTTTGACAAGCAGTTAATATACCACAGGGAGACCTATTTAAGTTCAGATTCAACAGATTTTAAAATATACAGTCAGGATATACATTTTTCTCTATCCAAGCCCATTACGCCTGTATTAGCATTGAAGGGTACTATTTCATACAGGTACGACCGGCATGTCTTTCTCGCTACAGATGCTGCGACTCTCAATTTTACAAACATAACACAACAGTGGGCAAGCCTTAAAGGAGAAATAATTTTTGATAATACGCGTAAAAGACTTATAAATATCTACTTCGGAACGAGGTTTAAGATATTTGGCGAATATTATAAGGAGCTGACTCTAAAAAGATCAGATATGATTGTTCTCGGAGTGGATTTCAGAAAATATATACGGATACACCGGGAACTGATTTGGGCAAACAGGTTTGCAGCCAGTACATCCTTTGGCCCTACCAAACTGTTATACTACCTTGGTGGAGTTGATAACTGGATGGGGAATCTGTTTAATAAAGTCCCAATGTTCGATAATACAATCCCTGTAACACCGGGTGTAAACTATGGTTTTCAGGCGCTAGCTACCAATATGAGGGGGTTCTCACAAAATGTCAGAAACGGAAACAGCTTCGCCCTAATAAACAGCGAATTAAGGTGGCCGGTAATAAGGTATTTGGCTGGTCATCCTCTTCGGTCCAATTTCCTGAATAGTGTACAGATTATTGGATTTGGTGATATTGGAACTGCCTGGTCGGGAAAATCCCCATGGTCGGGCAATAATGGTTACGATACCCAAAATTTAACCAACGGCCCTGTATCAGTTACTCTTGAAACAAACAGGGACCCTATTGTAGAAGGTGTTGGTGCTGGATTAAGAGCTCAGATTTTTGGTTATTTCGTCAGGACTGACTGGGCCTGGGGTATCGAGAATAACTACATTCTCCCAAGAATTTTCTATTTGTCGTTCAGCCTCGATTTTTAATTTGTCCATATAAAATTTTTGTAATGTCGGGAATCAAAGAGTATATCCTGGGAAAATCTGCTGATCTGAAAGTAGAGGTGATAAAGCTCCGTCGCCATTTTCACAGCTATCCTGAACTCTCTTACGAAGAGACTGAAACTTCACAATTTATATGTAACTGGCTGCAGAATAACGAAATTGCCTTCAGAAAAGGAATAGCAGGAACAGGCATAATCGGAATGATAAAAGGGAAAACTCAGGGTAAGAAGGTTATTGCATTACGGGCTGAAATGGATGCTTTGCCTATAACCGAGAGAAACAAAACTGAATACTCCAGTCTCATTCCAGGCAAGATGCACGCCTGTGGACACGATGCTCATCTGGCAATGCTTCTTGGAACAACAAAACTGCTTAATAGCATCAGGGATCAATTTGGAGGGACAGTCCTGTTGATTTTTCAACCCGGCGAGGAGAAATCTCCGGGAGGGGCCAGACTGGTTATTGAATCCGGAGAACTGGAGAATCCAAAACCTGATATTGTGATTGCCCAGCACATTCTTCCTGAACTTGAAACCGGGAAGGTAGGCTATAAAGCCGGCCGGTATATGGCTTCATGCGATGAAATCTATATTACTGTCACAGGTAAGGGAGGTCATGCTGCTTTGCCCGGGCTGACGACTGATCAGATATATATTGCATCAAATCTTGTTATAAGACTTAAAAACAGAATGCTGGCACAACAGACTTTAAACAAAATACCAACTGTTCTCGGAATCGGAAGGATATCGGGGGAAGGTGCAACAAATATTATTCCCGAAAATGTGTACATTTCAGGTACTTTCAGAACATTTGATGAAAAATGGAGAGCTGAAGGTCTTGCACTGGTCAGGACTGTTTCAGCTGAAACGGCACAGGAGTTCGGTGTTAAAATTGACGTTAATATAGCTGAGGGATACCCGGTTTTATTTAACGATGAAAACCTTACTTCAAAGGCAATTGAATTCAGTGAAGAATTACTTGGTAAAAACAAAATCGAAACATATGATATCCGGATGAGTTCCGATGATTTTTCTTTCTATTCGGCACTGGCCCCTTCACTCTATTTCAGGATCGGGATAAGGAAAAAAGATACTGAAATGTTGAAACTGCATACTCCTGATTTTGATATTGATGAGGATGGTCTTGAGACTGGCGTAGCAAATCTGAGCTGGCTTGTATACAATTTTTTACTATCTGAAGATTAGCTGATTAAGTAATATTATCAACATATATTTATCATGTTTGTTTTTCAATTAAAAAAAATAAGGTAATTTTGTGCACTAATTGTAATTAATTAATCAAAAAATAATCAAAATGGCTTACAAAATTAATAATGATTGTACTGCTTGCGGAACATGCATCGATGAATGTCCTGTAGAAGCAATATCAGAAGGCGACATCTATAAAATAGATCCTGATGTCTGCACTGACTGTGGTGCCTGTGCTGATGTCTGTCCAGTTGAGGCTATTCACCCTGCATAGTATTACAATTTATGAAATTGAAAAAGGGACACGCCATGGCATGTCCCTTTTCATTTCCTATTGCGGGCTGAATTTAGCCTTTTCCAGAATCCCCTGAACATCTGCATTCCTGATCATCTCCTCAATTTTTACACCTGGGTTTTTCATCATATATGATTCGACAATCCTGAAACCCAGCCAGATAGCTGCCCTTCCCGGAGATTCCTTAGTAAAATAACTGGTAAAAGGAGCTTCCCCTGTCAGCTTGCGTATAGTAAACTGATCACTGCTGAACAGTAAATTATTTTCAACAAGATATTGCCACATCTGGCTTTCATTGTTCCTGCAGAATTTCATCTGATCGGGAGTGAAGCCAAATATTATTTCATCGGAAGTTTCAGGCAACATGCATTTTTCAAAGTATTTAAGCTTCCCGGCGTGAATAATTTCTGCAAGTACATTATCAGCCGGGTATTTTAGCGTTGAAAAATCCCATTCCGAAGCGCCCCATCCATACATACAATCAGGAACAATATTCTCAGGAGTCATCCTGGCAATAATATATTTATAAATATTAAGCCTTGGATAATATTCACAGTCGGCTCCAAGATATCTGTCAAGACCTATACCAAGCGATGAATCTCCGGTAATAATGCTGTTATTAAATCCTGTGATACAAGTAAATACGGCCGGTATTTTTTTCTCAGGGAAATAATAGAGATAATGGCTGAATGCTCCTCCAAGCCTTTCTTCAATAGGCTTAATATCAGGAAATTTTTTCATTGCAAGGGCAAATACCTCATTATTCTGTTTATCAGAACAAAATCTGAGAAGTAAATCACCAAATGATGTTTCATTTATATCACCCGTATTTATCACCATGCTGAATAATTGAAGAAAACCGTCATATTTCTTTTTGAGGGAAGGAACATTTTGGATTACCTCATCGGGGTTTAATGTAAAAAGATCTTTATCTAGTCTCTTTATTTCAATTTTTACTTTGATTGATGATGTGTTGACCTTGTAATGATTTCTTTCACATGAAGACAGGATTGTTACCACCAATAATAACAGCAAACAAGCTATAATTCGGATTTTCATAAAACTTTCTTTTTAAACATTCTAAAATAAACACTTTTTCGCTTATAAGGCAACTATTAATAACTATACAATAACTTCACTTATTATTTGTTATTTTTACAAAAGAAGATCTAAGATTGATTTTCAAGCGATATGGAATATATTGTTTTATAATTACGTATGCTCATTTACTCTATTATGAAAGTTTTAGAATTCAATAAAATCAGTCTGGTCAAAATTCTTTTATGTATGCTTTTGACTATTATTCCTTTAAATATTTCAAATGCCCAGCAAATAATAAGTTTCGGTATACATGCAGATCCCCTGATCAGCTGGTTCTCAACAGATGTTAAAGAGGTCAAAAATGATGGTGCACGAGCAGGTTTTAATTTTGGATTGACATTTAACAGGTATTTCACCCCAAATTATTCTTTTTCAACAGGAATAAGTCTCATGAGAGCCGGAGGAAGACTTGTCAGCAACGATACCACTGTGCTGGAGTTATCAAAATCCAAATATACAGTCTTACCCGGCAATCCTGTTGTATATAAAATTCAATACCTGGTATTTCCAGTCGGACTGAAGCTTCAGACAAACCAGATTGGATATCTTACTTTCTTTTCCGATTTAGGATTGGATCCTAAAATTGTAATAGATGGCAAAGCAGACATTCCTTCTCTTAATGTCACTGACGAAAAAGCTACAAATGAATTAAGGATGTTTAACCTTTCCTATCATGTTACTGCCGGTATTGAATATTCACTCGGTGGTTCAACGGCACTGGTCTTTGGTCTGAATTTTGATAATAATTTCCTTGACATTACAAAGGACAATGGAAATCAACCAACTGATAATGTGTCGCATAAAATACTGAGCTTCAGGCTTGGTATTAACTTTTAACACAATTCTGATGAAATTCACAGTTGCACAACTTAATTATCATATAGGCAATTTTGCCGGTAATAAGGATTTAATCTGCAAAGCGATCAGAAAAGCAAAAGCAGCGGGATCGGATCTTATTATTTTTTCTGAACTCTGTATACCCGGCTATCCTCCTCTTGATCTGCTTGACCGACTTGATTTCATAGAAAAATGCGACCAAACAGTACTGGCGATAGCTAAAGAATGTACTGGCATTGCTGCTATAGTGGGCTCTCCTACCCTTAACAAAAAGCCTGAAGGAAAGAAACTATTTAATTCAGCTCTGCTGTTGTTGGAGGGAAAAGTTATTTTTTCAGCAAATAAAGCTCTGCTACCAACTTATGACATTTTCGATGAATACAGGTACTTTGAGCCGGAGAACCAGTTCTCGGTTTGTTTGTTCAAAGGGTTAAGGCTCGCTATTACTATTTGTGAGGATCTGTGGGACGAACAACCATTCGACAATGAATTCGAAAAGACGAGACTCTATACAGTCTCGCCAATGGAAGAACTGGCTAAACATAATCCCGACATAATAATCAATATTGCAGCCTCACCATTTTCATATACCAAAATTGAAGCAAAGGAAAACATCTTCATATATAAAGCCATAAAGTATAAAATACCTGTAATATCGGTTAATCAAACAGGGGCAAATACAGAACTTATATTCGACGGCGCCTCTATTCTTGTCAACGAAAAGGGTGAGAAGTGTAATCAGCTGCCTTTTTTTGAGGAAGCAGTTGAGACCTATTCATTCGAAAATATTAAATCAGGTTTGGCTGCCTGGAAAAAGACCATAACTGATCCTATTTCTCTAATACACAAGGCTCTGGTTACAGGGTTGCGTGATTATTTTACTAAAACCGGTTTAAAAAGCAGTATTATAGGGCTTTCCGGGGGAATAGATTCTGCCATTTGCCTCTGTCTGGCAGTCAAAGCTCTGGGAAATCAAAACGTCAGGGCATTGCTTATGCCATCACGATACTCATCTGATCACTCAGTCAGGGATGCCATAGCGCTTGCCACGACTCTTAATGTGCATTATGATATTGTGAATATTGAGAAGCCGTTCAATGCTTTCGAGGAAGATCTTATACCTGTTTTCAAAGGAATGAACTGCGATGTTACCGAAGAAAATATTCAGGCCCGGGTCAGAGCTGTTCTGCTAATGGCTGTATCAAATAAATTCGGCTGTATTGTATTGAATACCTCGAACAAGAGCGAAGCTGCAGTTGGATATGGCACTCTTTACGGAGATATGGCGGGTGGCTTATCTGTAATAGGCGACGTTTATAAAACTGATGTTTACAGGCTTGCAGGCTACATTAACAGGGAAAGTGAAATCATTCCGGAAAATATAATCTGTAAATTACCATCTGCAGAATTAAGACCTGACCAATTTGATACCGATTCGCTTCCCGATTATAAAATTCTTGATTCAATTTTGTACCAGTATATAGAATTACAGAAGCCTGCCAGTCGTATCATTAAGGAAGGAGCTGATAAGGATACAGTTTTAAAAGTTATCAGGATGATCGACTTCAATGAGTACAAAAGATACCAGGCGCCTCCCGTCTTAAGAATCTCATCAAAGGCCTTCGGAGCAGGAAGAAGAATGCCTCTGGTTGCAAGGTACTAAATTAAATATATTGCAAAATTCTGTTAATGTGATTCTTACAACTACCTGTAATTGAATATGTTAAAAATTGTTAATTTGAATTTCATTAATTTCTTTTATTACCTTTGATATGTTATTAAACATGATCAATTCATGCAATATCTTAATCCGTATATCGAGCTGTGTCTTGAAGGATCTACTTCCATTTTTAAAGGATTAAATCAAAAAGACAAAGAAGCGCTTATCCATCAGCATACTCTGGTAATTATTAAAAAGGGACAATTTTTATTCAAAGAAGGAGAAAAATCACGTGGTTTGATCTGCCTTGCCTCTGGTAAAGTAAAAGTTTTTAAAGATGGGGTTGGGGGAAGAGGGCAGATACTCAGAATGGTACGCCAACTGGGATTTATTGGCTATAAAACATTGTTTTCGGATAATCCGTGGCCAGTATCAGCCATAGCAATTGAAGATTCCGCAATATGTATTTTTGAGAAAAATTCCTTTGTAAGGATCCTTAAGAAAAACTCCGACCTTACAATGAAATTTATAAAGGTAATCGCTGACGAATTAGTGTCTTCAAACAACAGAACTGTTTCACTTACCCAAAAACATATAAGAGGACGTTTGGCTGAATCGTTGTTGATACTGCGCGACACATATGGTTACGACGCAGATGGCAAAACAATCCTTATATCAATGTCCAGGGAAGATATAGCCAATCTTTCGAACATGACTACATCAAATGCCATCCGCACACTCTCCAACCTCGCAACAGAAGGAATCATTGAATTAACCGGAAGAAGGATTCGTATACTCGACAGCAATTATCTTGAACATATAAGCGAACTCGGGTAAAAGACAATAATTACAATCAGTTGCGGCTATTCCCTGAAGAAGACTCTCTTCACACGTCTTGGAATTGATGTAAGTATCTCATAAGGAATGGTCTGGCATTTCAAAGCCAGTTCATCGATTGAAATTTTTTCACCGAATATTTCAGCTTCATCACCAGGTTCAGCAGTCAGTCCGGTTATATCCGCCATACACATGTCCATGCATATATTTCCGATTATTGACACTTTTGAGCCTTTAATAAAAAGATTCCCGTTCCTGTTTCCGAGTTTCCGGTTTAAACCATCGGCATAGCCAACAGGTAATATTGCAATAATTCTTTCATTTTCAGATACATCTGCACATCCATAACCTACCGGTTCACCAGCTCTGATTCTCTTGATCTGTGAAATCCTTGTCTTGAATCGTCCTGCCGGTTTAAGATCAAGACCCTCAAAATGGCCTACACCGTACATCCCGATACCGGGTCGCACCATTTCGAATTGATATTGCGGGAATCGTATAATACCTGAAGAATTAAGAATATGACGAAGAAAGGAGTGTCCTAATGCTTCACTGATCTGTTCAGCTGCCCTTAAAAAAACTTCCACCTGATGGTGACTGAAATAATCAAGAGCAGGGTCTTCGCTTCCTGCAAGATGGGAGAAAACCGAAACGACTTTTAAACACTCCTTGTCTTTAATTCTTATAGCCATAGTATCAATATCTTCCGGCATGAATCCCAACCTGTGCATTCCTGTATCAATTTTAATATGAACCGGATAGCTGATCAGTCCGTGTCTTGAAGCCACCGCTGCAAACTGTTCAAGAGATAAAAAACTATATATTTCAGGTTCGAGCGAATGTTTTATCATTAATTCTGATGCCGAAGGATCAGGATTCATAACCATGATAGGTAATGTTACACCTGAGTTTCTCAACTCTACTCCTTCATCGACATAGGCTACTGCCAGATAACTTACTCTCTGGTATTCAAGCAATGCTGAAATCTCAGCTGGTCCTGCACCATAAGCAAATGCTTTGACCATTGCCATAATCCGTGTGCCCTGATTCAGATGTCTCCGGAATTCATTAAGATTGTGAGCTATGGCATCCAGGTTTACCTCGAGAACTGTCTGATGAATCTGTTGTTCAAGCAGTTTTCCTATTTTCTCAAACTCATAGATCCTTGCTCCTTTAAGAAGTATTATCTCATTTCTGAAATCAATATTATTCAAATTGTTGACAAACTCATCGGTTGTATAGAAAAACCTTGCTCCATCATCAAATAATTCACTGTTCCTTACAAGTGCGTTCCCGATACCTATAAACTTCTTAATACCGGTTTTCCTTATCAGTCCTGCTACCTCACCATATAAATCCTTTTCATCCCTGCCACTCTGAACAAAATCAGAAAGAATTAAAGTTGTCTCCCTGCCATCCTGCGATTTAAGATACTCAAGAGCCATACCTAGTGATCCGGGATCCGAATTATAGTAATCCTCGATAAGCTGACAGTTATTGATTCCACTCTTCAATTCCATCCTCATAGCTATTGAGACAAGTCCTGCAATCCCTTTGGAAATAACTTCAGCCGGTGTTTCCAAAGCAAGACATACCGCAGCAACGGTAATAGCGTTTTCAACTGATGCCCTGTCAGAGAATGGAATCTCAAAATTATTAGTAGAACCATTGTAAATCATCCGGATACCGGTACGACCTCCTGTCAGAGAACTCTTTTTAACAAATATCTTTGCCCCGGCATTTTCACACGACCAGTCTAACAGCTTCTTCGATTTTAATATTTTGTTATTCAGGATTGCATTGTGAATAATCTCATAATCTCTGCAATATACTATTAAAGAAGAATTTACAAACAGCTTAAGTTTTTCCTCTGTTTTCACTTTACTATCGGGGAAATTCTCCCGGTGAGCATCGCCGATATTTGTTATTACACCAATATCAGGATCTATAACCTTCTGAAGTCTGGTCATCTCACCCGGCAATGATATACCTGCCTCAAATATTCCCAGTTTATATTTGTCTTCCAGTTTCAGGACTGAAAGTGGTACCCCGATCTGGGAATTATAACTTTTCGGGCTTCTGATAACAGAAGTTGTAAGGCCAAGGATATCTGCCAGCCATTCTTTAACAACCGTTTTACCTGCACTGCCCGTGATTGCTATTACAGGTGAATGAAAGGATTTTCTTTTGAAAGAAGCTAATAACTGTAATGCTTCAATCGTATTAACGGTAGCAATAAACGCCGTATCATAATATCTTTCGATCTCTCCGGGAAGCTTTTCCACAACAAAAATCCTGACGCCTTTCTGGTACAGGCTGTCGATAAAATTGTGACCATCATGATTTTTTCCTTTTAATGCAAAAAAGAGGATACCATCTGTTATACTTAACTGACGGGTGTCGGTCACTATTTCTGTAACAAAAAGGTCAGCAGGTCCTGTGAGCTTACCTTTTACAATTTTGGCAATATCTGATGAACTGAGTTTCAATATTTATTTTTTTAAAGCTTCATTATAACAATTCCTGCAAAGAGGTTCATAAAAGTTTTTTTCACCGAGGAGTACAACCTGTGAATCTTCTGACTTTCTGAAGGAATATTGTGCGAGATTCCCGCACCTCATACATATGGCATGAACTTTTGTAACATATTCTGCTACAGCAAGAAGTGCCGGAACAGGACCAAAAGGTTTACCCATAAAGTCCATATCCAGACCGGCAATCACTATCCTGACACCATTATCGGCAAGCGCGTTACATACTTCAATAATCGAATCGTCAAAAAACTGGGCTTCATCGATTCCGACGACTTCAACATCACCTGCTAAAAGTAAGATTGCTGAAGCATTGTCTACCGGAGTTGAAATGATCGATTTGTCGTCATGTGAAACAACTCTGGTCTCAGAATATCTTTTATCAATTGAAGGTTTAAAGATTTCCACCTTTTGCCCAGCAAATTGAGCCCTTCTTAACCTTCTTATCAATTCTTCAGTTTTACCTGAAAACATGGAACCTGTTATTACCTCGATAGATCCCTTTTTCCCGGTTACTCTTATTGAATTTTCAAGAAATTCCATCTCTAATCAATGTCTGTCAAAACTTAATTTGTAGTTTTATTCATCTATGACTTGCTGAATAATCGTTACTTTTACAAAATAAAGAAAATGGTTTGTTAAATTAACATCTAAATGTATGGATTTCAACTCAACCATCGATTTAATTATTAAAGATCTCAATGAAGCTTCAGAAATTATTGATGATCTGAAAAAATATCCCGGTGTCCCCGCTCTGCAGGTAGAACTTGCAAAATCGAAATGCAGAAGTGCAGGTGATGTTATTGCTCTTCTCAAAAGCATTGGTGACACAGTACCTTCTGAGAATACTCCCATTCCTGAAAAAGACATACATCAGACGCGGGACGAGAGAGTAACAGAAGCACAACCGGCAAGGGTTGATATGCTACCGGAAGAAAAGAAAAAAGTATCGGACCCTGTAGCAAATCTAAATCAACCCATTGAGAAAAATGCGGTATCTAAAGAACCACAGAAAAAAACAGCCGAAACTTTCATTCTTGCAGATAAATTCAGCCATACATCCGATCTATATGATAAGCAATCAGAAAGTATAAAAGCTGCAAAAGATTTATCAGATCATCTGAAAGCTAAACAGATGGTCAGCTTATCGGATGCTATAGGGTTAAGCGACAAGTTCCTCTTTATAGGTGAGATTTTCGATGGCAATAAAGAAGCATATGCCCAGGCAATTTCAAGGCTCGACAAAGCTGAAGACCTTCAGGATGCTATGGCTATAATTATGAGTTATACTGGTGCAAACAATGAAAATGAGGCTGTTATGCAACTTATTGAACTGGTAAAACTCAAACTTCCTTCAAATGAGTAAACTATTTCTTATACCTACTCCCATCGGTAATCTAAAAGATATTACCTTCAGGGCTGTAGAAATTCTTGGAAGCGTCGATCTGGTACTGGCAGAGGACACCCGTCAGACAAAAAAGTTACTTAATCATTATAATATTTCTACGCCACTTCAGTCGCATCACATGTTTAATGAACACAAAAGCGTAGAATCTATTTGTTCAAAAATTCTTGGAGGACAGACGATTGCACTTGTTTCAGATGCAGGTACTCCTGGTATTTCAGATCCGGGATTTTTACTTGTCAGGACATGTATTGAAAATGAGATTCCTGTAGAAACGCTGCCTGGTCCGACTGCACTTATACCTGCACTTGTAAATTCAGGGCTTCCAAGTGACAGGTTTTGTTTTGAAGGTTTTCTTCCGCCCAAAAAAGGCAGAAACAAAAGAATGACCGGATTAGCTGACGAAACTAGGACAATGATTTTTTATGAATCACCTTTCCGCCTGGTAAAAACACTGACCGAATTAGCCATATATCTTGGGCCCGATCGCAGTGCTTCAGTTTCGAGAGAGCTAAGCAAGATGTTTGAGGAGAATATCAGAGGTACATTATCATTTCTGGCAGAATATTATACGAATAAACCACCAAAGGGAGAAATAGTGATCGTTGTGACAGGGAAGAAGGATTGATCAGGCAAACGGAGGTTCGTCATGAATATCAGACTCGTTATCGAATCCTCCTCCTAGTTTTCTCAGGTTATCATGATTCATTTTGGAACCGAGCGTGATACTCTGACCGCCGCTCATATCCGGATTTTCATCCATATCAAAATCATCAATATCAACAAACTGAGCTTTTTCCTCGCGGAATCTAAGCCGGACATCGTCAACCGGACCGTTCCTGTTCTTGGCAAGAATGATTTCAGCGATCCCCTTGGTGGAAGATCCATCTTCAAACGTTGGAATACCGAATTTGTCCTGTCTGTGAATAAACACAACCATATCTGCATCCTGNNAGCTGGGAAAGAGCCAGTATAGGAACGTTAAGTTCTTTGGCTATACTCTTTAACGAGCGCGAAATATTACTCACTTCCTGTTCCCGGCTTCCTGCATTTTCTGGCCCCGACATAAGCTGAAGATAATCGACTATAACTATATCGAGTTTATGCTGAGCCATCAGTCGCCTGCATTTGGCCCTGAGTTCAAATATTGAAATGGCAGGAGTATCATCAATGAATATTGGGGCTTGTACAAGCTTTTTTATTCTGGTATCAAGTTGTTTCCACTCTTCTTCTGAGAGGCGTCCGTTCTTAATTTTATCGCCAGGGATATCGGTTTCTGCTATTATTAATCTGTTAACCAACTGAATAGATGACATTTCGCATGAGAATATTGCTACTTTTTTCCCATGGTCAATAGACATATTCCTCGCCATGGAAAGCGCAAATGCAGTTTTTCCCATTGAGGGACGTGCTGCGATAATGATCAATTCAGATTTCTGCCATCCTGAGGTAAGTCTGTCAAGTTTCGTGAATCCTGACGGTGTTCCAACCAGGGCATCTTCCCTTTTGCCAGCTTCCTCGATTTCCCTGATTGCCTCCTTAATAACCACATTGATAGGTGCAACCTCTCGTTTAATGTTGCCTTCAGCAATCTGAAACAGAGCATTTTCCGAATAATCAAGCAGTTCGGTTACATCATACGTGTCATCAAAAGACCTGGTCTGAATTTCTGTAGATACTCTGATGAGTTCGCGCTGAATATATTTTTGTGCTACAATCCTGGCATGATAATCGACGTTTGCTGCTGATACGACCTTTGACGTAAGCTGGGTAAGGTAGACAGGACCACCAACACTGTCCAGCTCATGGTGTGAGCGAAGTTCTTCGGTGACAGTGTAAAGATCTACCGGAAACTCCCTGGAAGAAAGATCGGATATTGCTTTAAATATTTTCTGATGGGCTTCTCTGTAAAAACTCTCCGGTTTGAGTATATCAAGAATGGTAATTACTGCTTCCTTTTCGAGCATAACTGCTCCCAGAACAGCCTCCTCCATATCATTTGCCTGTGGCGGAACCTTACCAAAATCAGGCAAAGTCGTTACAACAGGCCTGGGGCTATTTCTTTGTTTTGCCATTAATACTATATTTCTGATTTACAATTGTTTAGAGAGAAGAAAGTTTATTCACCCCTTTAGTTTCAAAGGTATGAATAACCATACTTAGTAGCTTAAAAGTCCAGGCTATTGTTACAAACAAATAAATGTTAAAAACTTGTTGAAAAGCTATTGAAAAGATCAGTAGCAAAAAATTCAAAACCATATGGTATTTTTACATCAAATAGAGGAAGATGATTGTTTTCCCAAATGCTAAAATTAATATTGGTTTACGGATCACAGGTAAGCGTGCCGATGGATATCATGATATTGAAACGGTATTTTATCCAGTAAGGTTATGCGATGCTCTTGAATTTGTCGTTCCGGATCAACCAATTATTAGAGATATTCTTAGAGAAACAGGTGTTGAAAGCGGAAGTGAACTGTATGACAATATTGTTATAAAAATGCTTCTCAGAGTTCGTGAAAAGAGCTCATTCCCTTTCCTGAAAATTCATCTGCATAAAGGTATCCCTGCCGGTGCCGGATTAGGTGGAGGATCATCCGATGCAGTGTGCCTGTTAAAGGTACTTAACAAACATTTTGGACTAAGTTTTAATAATCAGGATCTTAAAGCCATGGCCCTGAAAATGGGAAGTGATTGTCCTTTTTTTATTGACGGGATTCCTTCTCTGGCTTCGGGCAGGGGTGAGATATTAACACCCGTCAAACCCGTGTTATCAGGATATTATCTGGCTATCCTCAATCCAGGGGTTGGAATCAGTACAGGAGAAGCATATCAAAACTGCCTGCCCCAAGTTCCATCAACTGATCTTTTACAACTGGTTGATCTTCCGGTTTTGGAATGGAAAGGGCTGATAGTAAATGACTTTGAAGATTATGCGTTTAAAAAATATCCAATAATAGGCAATATAAAAGAGGAATTATATAGATCCTGTGCACTTTTTAGTCTGATGTCGGGAAGCGGATCGAGTGTTTACGGGATATTTTCAGAGAAAACAAGGCTGCCTGAGAAACTCAACAAATTTATAATATGGGAAGGAATTATGTGATTCTCATTCCAGTTCCAGCAGGACTGTCCCTTTTGATACTTTATCTCCCTTTTTAACTTTGATTGATTTTACTTTGCCATCCATATTGCATTTCAGTTTGTTCTGCATCTTCATGGCATCGAGAATCATCAGGTCTTCACCTTTGGAAACCTTCTGTCCTGGTTTTATAAGAATTTCAAGAACCGTACCAGGTATAAAACTTAAAATAATCCTGGGGTCAGCAGGCTGGTATGGTTTCCTGTTTTGAAATTTATTACTGATCCTCGTTTGATATAAACTGGTGTCAATATTGAGGAATCCTAACTTATCATTTTTATCCATGATTGTTCCATTTGTTTTTATGCGAGTCTATTAAAAAGGCGGTAGACCATGTTTTTTATGTGGCATAGGAACATCCTTATTCTCAGATACCTCAATAGAATGCATCAGAAATTTTCTGGTTTCGGAAGGTTCAATTACAGCATCGACATATCCTCTAGAAGCAGCAACATAAGGGTTGGCAAACTTGGTTTTATACTCTTCAACTTTTTGTTTTCTCATTCCATCAGGATCGGGAGAGGATAAAATCTCTTTCCTGAATATGATGTTTGCGGCTCCTTCGGGTCCCATAACAGCAATTTCAGCAGATGGCCATGCGAAAACAAAATCAGCACGAAGATGCCGCGAGCTCATCGCAATATATCCTCCGCCGTATGCTTTTCTTAGGATGACAGTCAGTTTGGGAACAGTAGCTTCACTATATGCGTAGAGAACTTTTGCTCCATGACGTATCACACCTGCATGTTCCTGATCCACACCCGGCAGATACCCAGGCAGGTCGACCAGTGTAATAATCGGAATGTTAAAAGCATCACAATAACGGATGAATCTTGCTGCTTTATCGGAAGAATCAACATCGAGCACACCTGCCATCTCGAGAGGTTGGTTAGCAACAAACCCTGTTGTGCGTCCACCCATTCTGCCAAAACCGATCACAATATTTTTTGCATAAAGTTCCATTATCTCAAAAAAATCAGAATTGTCCACAATTGCCCTGATTACATCTCTGACATCATAAGGCAGAGTCGGATCTTCCGGAACAATCTTGTTAATATTATATTCAGGTTTTGGTTCTCCGGGTTCAAACATTCTGGCTTTCTGCCCATTATTCCAGGGGATAAATGTGATGAGTTTTTTGATCTGATCAAAACACTCTTCCTCGCTCAAAGCAAAGAAGTGAGCATTACCTGTTATTTCACTATGCACTCTTGCACCACCAAGATCTTCCATTGAAATTTCTTCTCCGAGAACGGTTTTTATCACCTCTGGACCGGTGATAAACATTTTTGAAATATTGTCGACTACAAAAACAAAATCGGTAAGAGCGGGTGAATAAACGGCGCCACCTGCACATGGGCCAAGGATAACTGAAAGTTGTGGAATGACACCGCTGGATATAGTGTTACGGAAAAAAATTTCGCCATAACCGGCAAGTGAGTTAACACCTTCCTGTATCCTTGCGCCACCTGAGTCGTTGATCCCGATAAGTGGCATTCTCATCTTAAGGGCATGATCCATTATTTTGGTAATCTTTCGCGAGTGCATCAATCCCAGGGAGCCTCCGGCAACTGTAAAATCCTGAGCAAAAATTGCAACCGGAGCGCCATAAATAGTCCCGGAACCAATAATTACCCCATCGCTTGGCAGCGACTTTTTATCCATATCAAAATCACGTGCATCGTGCTCAACAAATAAGTCATACTCATTGAATGAATTTTCGTCAAGTAATGCCATAATGCGTTCACGGGCGGTTCTTTTCCCCATAGCTTTCTGCTTCTCAATAGCCTGTTCTCCTCCGCCAAGAAGAATCTTTTCACGTTTTTCCTGTAGCTCACGTATCTTTTTATTGACTGGCATATAATTGAGTTTTAATTGTCTGTTGTGTTTATTTTTCTTATAAAAGCTAAATTTCTAGGTACAATTTTAAAGAAATTGTTCGGGTTATAACTTATTTTGGGGCCAATTTATAAAGCACCAGACCTATTACTGAATAAATGATGTTTGGTATCCACATCGCCAGCATAGGGCCAAGATTCCCCTTGAGGCAGAATTGGGAGGCAAACTGTAGAAAAAGGATATAGGAAAAACTGAGTCCCAGACCTATCCCAACATTCATACCGATACCTCCCCTTATCTTTCTCGATGATAATGTGACCCCAATTAGTGTAAGTATAAAAACAGCAAAGGGATTTGCAAACCGCCGGTACTTTTCAATGAGGAAAAGCTTAAGCTCATCCGATCCCTGGAGTCGCAGGAGTTTGATATAATTATCGAGCTCATGTGAAGTCATAGTCCCCACATAACTGGGATCCCTTGAAAAATCTTCTGGATTTATATTCAGTGTGGTATCAATTTGTTTGCCTTTTGTTATAACCTGATTATTCCCCTTTATTTCCCGGATATAATAATTAAGGGCAGACCACTTATGCAGAGCGGTGTCATATTTTACTGAAGCAGCTGATAATTTCGATATGAGTTTCCCGCTATCAATCTTCTCTATAGTGAAATTCTGTCCTCTCTGACTCAGAGGATTAAATGTTCCCATATAGACTAAAACATTTTTAAATACCTGCCTGTGAGTATTTTCTATTGTTATTCTTTTGGTTGATGAATGATAGTACTTATCTTCAAAATCCATTCTTATGAGATTCGATTTTGGGATAACGAAATTAGTAAGAACGAATGTAAATGTCGCTATAATAAAAGCTGATAGAAAGTAAGGCCACATCATTCTCCTGAAACTCATTCCACAGTTCAGGATTGCTATTATTTCCGTACTTACTGCCATTTTGGAAGTGAAGAAAATAACTGAAATAAAGACAAACAACGGTGCAAAAAGCATGGCGAAATATGGAATGAAATTCAGATAATAGTCTAGTATAATTGCCTTCACGGGCGCCTGCTTTTCCATGAAGTTGTCGATTTTTTCAGCAAAGTCAAAAACGACAGCAATAGTCAGTATCAATAATAGACAAAAGAAGAAGGTACCAAGAAACTTCTTGATAATATAAGAATCTATAAGTTTGGGCTTCAGGAAAATTACAATCTCTCTGAAACCTTTTTTATCATTGAGCTTTTCCATTGCTTAAAATTACCTTCTGCAATCTTATTCCGTGCTTCTTCAACAAGTTTCATATAAAAGGCCAGGTTATGTATACTTGCGATCTGAGCTCCGAGATTCTCACCTGATATGACCAAATGCCTGAGATAAGCCTTTGAATAGCATAGACTTACTGCCGAAGGACCATCAGGATCTATCGGACTTAAATCATTCATCCATTTTTTATTCCTTATATTTATGGTACCCTCGCCGGTAAACAGCATTCCGTTTCTTCCATTGCGTGTCGGTATAACACAATCGAACATATCAATGCCTCTTTCGATCCCTTCAAGTATATTAACAGGAGTACCGACTCCCATGAGATAGCGTGGTTTTTCTTCAGGAAGTATCTCATTTACAATCTCAATAATCCTGTACATCTCCTCGGCAGGTTCTCCTACAGATAGCCCGCCGATTGCATTTCCTTCAAGCCCTGCAGAAGCTGTTTTTTCAGCTGATTCCCTTCTCAGATCATCAAATGTTCCTCCCTGGACGATAGGAAAGAGCAACTGTTCATTGCCCCATAAAGGGTCCGTTTCTTTATATCTTATCACAGCCCTGTCGAGCCAGTGATGTGTAAGTGCAACTGATTTTTTGACATAGTTATAGTCACATGGCCATGGAGCACACTCATCGAATGCCATCATTATATCTGCTCCTATTATACGTTGAATGTCAATTGTATTTTCAGGAGTAAAGAGATGTTTTGATCCATCAATATGCGATTTAAAAAATGCGCCTTCATCAGTCAGCTTTCTGTTCCCTGTTAACGAGAAGACCTGGTAGCCTCCGCTGTCGGTAAGGATAGGCCGCTCCCACGACATAAAATGATGAAGTCCCCCTGCGGCCTTAAGTATCTCATTACCAGGACGCAGATAGAGGTGATATGTGTTCCCTAGAATTATTTTTGCATTAATATCCTCTGTAAGATCACGCTGAAGGATCCCTTTTACCGTGCCACCTGTCCCTACTGGCATGAATATCGGAGTGGGGATATCTCCATGAGGCGTTTTCAGAATGCCTGTCCGCGCTTTTGATTCAGTATCCCTGCTCTCAATTAGAAACATATTATAAAATCTCTTTTTTCGAAGCACAAAGGTAATTTTTCCGTACGGCTTATAAAACTATAAGGAATTATTGTTGTAATTTATTTTTTGCCTTTCCGTTAATCTTATTAATATTGCTGACATATTTGGAAGTCAGATGGCCGACCATAAAAGTACTTTGCTTTTAGTAATTTTCTGTATCTTTTCTTCAGCTGCAGTTGTTGAGTTATTCTATTATCTCTTCTTTTATCTTTCCGTATATTTAAAAAAGCCTCAGGAAACGAAAAGGACGAGTATGCCGGTTTCTATAATAATCTGTGCCAGAAATGAAGCAGAAAATCTGCGGAATTTTTTACCGGCCGTGCTGGAGCAGGACTATCCCGAGTACGAGGTGATTGTTGTTAACGATTGTTCTGAAGACGATTCCTATGAAGTACTGGGAAAATATCTGACACAATATCCACATCTTAGAATCTCCACAGTAAACAAAGATCCCAAATTCACCCACAATAAAAAATTTGCCCAGTTCATCGGAATAAAAGCATCAAAAAATGAAATTTTACTTTTTACTGATGCTGATTGTAAACCTGAATCTGACAAATGGATCGAGGAGATGACCTCACATTTTGATGAAAAAACCAATTTTGTACTCGGTTACGGCGGATACCTCAGAGAAGATGGTTTGCTGAACAAGTATATCAGATGCGACTGTATGACAATCGCGATGCAGTACCTGGGTATGGCAATACGCGGGATACCCTACATGGGTGTCGGTCGAAACCTTGCCTACAGACGATCGGTTTTTTTCAGTAATAAAGGCTTTGGCTCGCATAACCATGTTATATCTGGTGACGATGACCTGTTGGTTAATACTGTTGCTACCGGGAAAAACACATCGGTTGAGTTCAGAACGGAAGCTCACACCCGGTCGGTTCCCTGTTCTGGCTTTAATGAATGGATATTACAGAAAAAAAGACATCTGACTACAGCTCCATATTACAAATTCAGAGATAAAATTCTGTTAATAGCTGAACCATTAACAAGAATACTCTTCTATACCTCTTTCATTTTACTTCTTTGCTTCATTTTTCTCTGGCCCTGGGTATTGGCTGTTTTTGTACTAAGGTTAATAACACAAATTTTAGTATTTAATCTTGTTCAAAAGAAGTTGTATGAACCAGGATTATTGTTTTATTTGTTAATATTCGATATCTTTTCACCTGTGATCACCAGCATTATATTTTTAAGTAATACCCGGAGCAGATCCGCCAAAAACCAATGGAAATAATTCACGAATTATCAGAAAAAGCCAAGGGCGATCTGTTACTTGTTGAAGAAGCAAAGAAGGGAAACGAAAAAGCTTTTGCCAGCCTGATGAATCGCTACAGGGATTCTATTTATTATATGCTTCTTAAAATGGTGAATAATGCATCTGACGCAGAGGACCTTACTATAGAGGCATTTGGAAAAGCTTTCAGAAACCTTGATTCATATACGCCTAAATTCGCTTTTAGTACCTGGCTTTTTAAAATTGCGACAAACAACTGTATTGATTTTATAAGAAGAAAACAACTATCGCCTACCCCGTTTGATCATATGCAGGATAATTTGGAAAGCGTCACTGTAAACATTCAGTCAGACTTACCTGATCCTGAAGAGTCATTGATTAATCACCAGAAAATTGTTGCACTTAAAGATATAGTGAACCAGCTGAAACCAAGATATAAATCACTGATAGAACTCCGGTATTATAAGGAATACTCTTATGAAGAGATCTCATCTGAACTCAATCTTCCAATAGGTACCGTAAAAGCACAATTATTCAGGGCCAAAACTTTGTTATATAATATATTAATCAAAACAGGTCACAGGTAGTGTCAGAATGCATTTTCAGGTATTTCCCGTCTTTATCAGACATTCAGAAAGAAAGACTGTCGAAGTTAAAGGTGATATACGACAGATGGAACAGCATGATTAATGTAATATCACGCAAGGATATGGATAATTTCCTTATTCACCATGTTCTTCATTCATTATCAATAGCAAAGGTCATTAACTTTTTACCTGGCACAAAAATCCTGGATATCGGGACCGGAGGTGGGTTCCCGGGAATACCTCTGGCTATCCTCTTTCCTGATTCTCAATTCACTCTTCTCGATTCAATTGAAAAAAAAATTAAAGTGGTTAGAGCTGTTTCGGATGAACTTGGTTTAGAAAATGTGGTCGCCGTTCGTAAACGAATTGAAGAAGAAAATAGTAAGTTTCAGTTTGTTATCAGCAGGGCAGTAACCGGATTCCCCGAATTTGTAAACCTTACTGCAAAAAACATCAGCCTCCATGGAACCAATATTCTTGGAAATGGAATATTTTATCTTAAGGGTGGGGATCTGACTTCTGAATTATCAAAGTTTAAGAATAAACTAACAGTGTGGCAAATTAAAGATTTTTTTGATGAATCATATTTTGAAACTAAAGTGATTGTATATCTGCCAGTTTGATTTTTTGAAAAAAAACATCCTGCGGGTTTTTATATTTCAAAAAAGTACTACATTTGCAGTCTCAATTCAGAAGTTAGTCAACAAATATTATTGAAAAGATGAAAAGAACATATCAGCCATCAAGAAAGAAGAGAGTAAATAAGCATGGTTTCAGGGAAAGGATGTCTACTCCTAACGGTAGAAGAGTTCTTGCTGCACGCAGAGCCAAAGGCAGGAAGAAACTCTCTGTTTCACCTGAACTTAAATTAAAGGGATAGTATTATTCTTACTATATATGATTAAAGGTGTCTTCCGATAGGCACCTTTTTTGTTTTCTAATATTCTTACCTTTACTGACTTTTTAATTAAGAATATGTCCGACCTTTTAACTCATGTAAACAATAAAGAGCTTAGGGTTATAGCTGATAAGATCACTGGCAATATCCGGATAACACCGGAAGATGGCCTCTTTTTGTATAAGAACGCTGATTTGGTTCTTCTGGGTCTTCTTGCAGGGATTGCCAGGAGAAGACATAATGATAATCTTGCATATTTCAACCGTAATTTTCATATTGAACCAACTAATAAATGTATTTATAATTGCAGGTTTTGTTCTTACCATAAACCTGAGGGGGATCCTGAAAGCTGGGAATACAGCCATGAAGAGATGCTTGATATTGTAAAACGTTTTGATAATAAGACCGTCACTGAAGTCCATATTGTCGGAGGCGTGCATCCGTCGTACGATCTTCATTACTGGGGATCACTTTTAAATAAAATTAAAGAGCATAGGCCTACCCTCCATATCAAGGCTTTTTCCGCAATTGAACTTGATCATATGATTTCCCTGGCAGGATGCTCAATTGAAGAAGGATTGAAACTATTAAAAGGGTATGGTCTCGATTCTATTCCCGGGGGTGGCGCTGAAATATTCGATGAAGGAATAAGAAAACTGATCTGCGACGAAAAATCATCATCTGAGCTATGGCTGAGAATCCATGAAACAGCACACAGACTTGGAATTCCATCAAATGCCACAATGCTTTATGGCCACATAGAAACTTATGCTCACCGCATAGATCACATGGAAAGGCTTCGTACTCTTCAGGATAAAACACATGGATTCAATGCCTTTATACCTCTGAAGTATAAGCAGTCGAATAATAATATGTCGTATCTGGGGGAAGTGAATACAATTGAAGATCTCCGGAACTATGCGGTCTCAAGGATTTATCTTGATAATTTTCCTCATATAAAGGCATACTGGCCAATGACTGGTAAAGAATGTGCCCAGATATCTCTCTCCTTTGGTACAGATGATATGGACGGCACAATTGATGATACAACAAGAATTTATTCAATGGCTGGTTCAGAAGAGGAAAACCCATCTATGAGCTCCGACGAGATATGTACTTTAATTCGCCAGGCAGGATTCATCCCTGTAGAAAGAGATTCGCTTTATAAACCAATTTACCAACAAAACTACCTGAAGGGTGTATAATTCATTTGCAATTACCTGGGTTTCCTTTCTCTGTGTAACTCCGTGATTCTCAGTGGCATTCTGTGTAAGCTCTTAATTACTAGTTACACAGAGATACACAACTTGTCCTGATTTATCGGGAGAGGGTTCGCATAGAATCAATACAATTATCGATTTAGAATCCCAACATTCTTTCTTATAATTTTATCAGTACATTTGCGTTATTACTAATGTTCAATCTGGTTGTATGAGCTTAAAAAATTTTATCCTGAGCAAATTGTTTCTCAAGAATCTTGGATATGCTATTGTCATCATTGTAGGAGCGGTACTGGTCCTTCTTATCTGGATGAATTTTTATACTAGACATGGACAGGCACGACCTGTCCCAAATTTCATCGGGCTTACAATGGACCAGACTGTAAAACTTGCCAAAAAAAGCAGGCTTCGGTATCAGGTAATTGATTCAATATATACAACAATTGTTCCCAGGGGATGTGTTGCTGAACAGAATCCCAAACCAGGATTCAAAGTGAAAAAATGGAGGAATGTNNAGTTCAGGTCTTGAAATCGGACTCTTAAAGTATCGACCCGATCTCTCCATAGACGTGGTTATCGATCAACAATTTAACGGGAAGAATATCAATGCAGGAGATTCCCTGCAGAAAGGTTCTGTGATTGATCTTGTGCTTGGAAAAGGATTAAGTAACCAGCGAACGCCTGTTCCCAATCTGGTGGGAATGAGACTTGATCCGGCAAAAGATAAAATTCTGAGTTCATCTCTTAATCTGGGCACTTTTGAATATGACAATACTATAAGAAAAGAAGCAGATACTATTCATGCTTTTGTCTATAAACAGAATCCGGAATTTAAGCATGATGCAACTCTTCAACTCGGGTATCCTGTATACCTTTGGCTAACAATTGATTCGGCAAAGCTTAAAGTTGATTCAACCAGAATTGTTTCAGATACAATCCCTGCTACTACAATTTCAGGTACAAAGTCTAACTGATCCGGATGTATAAAAGAATAATTCTATATGGAATATTTCTTAATGCATGCCTGGTTAATACTCTTGCCCAGGAAATAGTCACCGGTCTGCAATCAAATTACAGGATTAAACACAATACTGAAAAAATTAAGGAGATCAGAGGATTGACTTCTGCCGACACACTGGTGCTCCCTTTTCTTGATGATTTTTCGGGCCACTCAATGTTCCCCGACATTAAAAAATGGAGTGATAATTATGTATTTATCAATAATACCTATTCCGACCGACAGATCACAGCCGGAATTGCCACTTTCGATGCCCTGGACAATACCGGGAAAATGTATGATCAGGCCTCTACATCGGGATTTGAAGCCGATCATCTCACTTCTCAGCCAATAAATCTGAATTATTCCTCTTCAGATAATATCTGGTTGAGTTTCTTTTATCAGGCAGGTGGCCTGGGGGACCCTCCTGAAGCAAATGACAGTCTGACTCTTCAGTTCTTCGCACCGCTGGAAAAAAAATGGTATTCGATCTGGAAAGTTGGAGGCAGCCTTGATCAACGATTTAAACCAGCCATTATCAGGATTAATGAGGACCGTTTTCTTCAAAATGGTTTCCAGTTCCGGTTCATTAATTATGCCAGTATCAGTCCAAGCCTTACCGACCCCTCAATGGTTGGAAATTGCGATATATGGAATGTCGATTATGTTCTTCTTGACAAAAACAGAAATGCCGCGGACACAACATTTCCAGATGTGGCATTAACACTCCCCCTGCGCTCTTTACTCAAGAGTTACGAAGCAATGCCCTGGAAGCAATTCAGGCAGGTCTATCTTCAGGAAATGGGCTCTTCAATACTTGTTCATTATAGAAATAATGATACATTAACCCGTAATATAACCCGTAATTTTGAAATCTGGGATGTCTATAAAAATTCCCAGGCTTATTCTTTCTCTGCTGGTGCAACAAACATAGGACCTTTAACAAATGTTGATTATAATGCAAATCTTGTCTATACTTTCAACACCAGCAATAATGATTCAGCTCTCTTCAGGATTAAGGCTTCACTCAAGACAGATAATTTTGATCCAAAGGGCAACGACACGTTAATATATTATCAGGTTTTTAAAAACTATTTTGCATTCGATGACGGTACTTCTGAAGGAGGATATGGAATAAACGGACTTGGTTCCAGAAATGCCATGGTGGCTTACAAATTTACCTCCTTCATGCAGGACACCTTAAGGGCTATACAAATATGCTTCAACGACAGCTATCAGCACGCTAATCAAAGGGAATTTGATCTGGTGGTCTGGGATGATAACAATGGGATTCCCGGTAATATGCTTTATACCAGGGAAGATGTCATTGTTGAACTGGGTAATGGGGTAAATGGTTTTTATACTTATACACTTCCTGAAAGTGTTGTGGTAAACGGTGTATTTTATGTCGGATGGAAGCAACGCTCTGAGTCATTTCTTAATGCAGGCTACGACGTAAATACTCCCAATGCCGGGAAACAATTCTACTGGTTAAACGGTGAATGGAGTCAGTCACAGGTACCGGGCAGTATAATGATAAGACCTGTTATCGGTTCTCCCCTCACAATTACATCTGTTCACGATACCTATTACAAGAAAAAGAACATTATGACAATATGGCCAAATCCTGCAAGGGATTATATAAATATTGAAAAAGGAGAATTGCAACTATCGGGATCAACTGATATAATCATTACCGACCTGAATGGTCACGAACTGATAAAGGTTGCTTATAGTGATAAGATCGATATATCTTCTCTTCATGATGGAATGTATTTTTTAGTTATAAATATCAACGGGACGCCCGCCGGGTATAACCGGTTTATTAAATCTAGGTAATCACAAAAGATGGCAGAAGAAGAATTAGCCGATCAGCAGGAACTCTTTGAACATTACAGGTTTAAGGCAGATCCCGGGCAATCACTCCTCAGGATTGATAAATTCCTGTCCGACAGGTTGGAGAATTCCTCGAGGACTCGTATTCAGAATGCTGCCAATGCAGGAAATATTCTTGTAAATAATAATACGGTTAAACCAAATTATAAGATTAAACCAGGAGATATTGTTCAGGTTGTTTTGCCGACACCACCTAGAGAAATTGAATTAATTCCGGAAAATATCCCCTTAAATATTGTTTATGAGGATGATGATGTTCTGGTTGTCAATAAAGAACCAGGGATGGTTGTGCATCCTGCCTACGGCAACTACACAGGCACATTAGTTAATGCCCTGATGTGGCACTTTAGGGATCTTCCTCTTTTCAATACCGGGGAGAGCAGGCCGGGTCTGGTTCACCGTTTGGATAAAAACACCTCCGGGATTCTGGTTATTGCGAAGAATGAATATGCACTTAACAAGCTCTCAAAACAGTTTTATGACCGGACAACAGACCGCAGGTACAATGCTCTCATATGGGGAATACCCGATCCGCTGGAAGGAACTATTACCGGCAATGTCGGCAGGAGTATAAAGGACAGAAAAATAATGCAGGTTTTTAAAGATGATACCGAGGGGAAGACTGCAATAACTCATTATAAGGTTCTTGAGGATCTTGGTTATATTTCACTTATTGAATGCAAACTTGAAACCGGACGCACGCATCAGATCCGTGTCCATTTCAGTCATATAAAACATCCTTTGTTTAACGATGAGGAGTACGGTGGAAATCAAATACTTAAAGGTACAACATTCACGAAATACCAGCAGTTTATTAAAAATTGTTTTAAGATACTGCCGCGTCAGGCTTTGCATGCTAAATCGCTGGCATTTAATCATCCGGTAACCGGGAAAAGACTCTTCTTTGATTCAAATCTGCCCGATGATATGGTACAGGTAATTGAGAAGTGGAGGAAATATATTTCCGGGCGAGAATCTATCGAATAAATCACACTTTATTATTGAGATGGGGTTGTTAAAGAAATTAAAATCAATTAACCACAAAGATCACAAAGAATCTACACAAAGAACACAAAGAGCTGAATTATATTGGTTTGGCTTTGTGCACTTTGAGCTTTCTTAGTGTACTTTGCGGTTAAATGGATTTCAACAGCCCAAATTAATAGACCTTACCAGCTTCCGCCGGCGCCACCACCGCCAAAGCTGCCGCCACCGAAGCCGCCGAAGCCGCCTCCACCTCCGCCGCCGCCTGAAAATCCACCCCAGCTGCCGGATGATCCCCTGCCTGAATTCATCATACCCATAAGCATCCAGAAAGGCAATCCTCCNNTACTGATATGTTTATTATTAGATCCGCCGGAACCCCTGGAAGCCATTGCTATAATGATGAACACAATAAATATAATAAGTCCAAAAGGTATATTTTTACCGGAACTTTTCTTTGCTCTGTTCTTGTACTCAGAAGCTGAAAATTCCTTTCTGGCCAGCGACATCATTGTGTTAGTGGCTTTATCCAGTCCTTCGTAGTAATTACCATTTCTGAATGAAGGCAAAATCTCGCGATCGGTTATATCGCCACTAAGAAGATCCGGAATAGCCCCCTCCATGCCATAACCTGTGGAAATCTGTACCTCCCCCCTTGAATCTGCTGTTTTTGGCTTTACCAATATCAGCACACCATTGTTTTTGCCTTTCTGNNATAACGATAGCGATCTGATTAGAAGTGGAATCGTCGAAAGCGACAAGCTTTTGTTCGAGCATGTTTACTTCTTCAGCTTTAAGCATTCCGGCAAAATCGTTCACTAACCTTGGAGGATTTGGTCGTTCAGGAATATTCTGTGAAAACACCCTGTTGATAGAGATTGTACAAAATAAAACCAAAAGGGCAAATAAATAGAAACTTTTTTTTATCATTTTCGTGTCCCCATTATTTTATTTATCAAATGAAATTTCATCGGGCAATTCATTTACATCATCAGGTCTGTGAGGAAAATGGATTTTAAGGTGTTCCCCTGCAAGTAAAATACCTTCTGAAAGTCCTTCGGTAAACTTCCCTTCTTTGAAATTCTTTTTAAGAAGTTCACTTATGTCATCCCAGAAACCGGGAGGAACTTTAGCATTAATACCTGCATCACCAATAATGGCAAATTTTCTGTCATTCACCGCCAGGTAAAATAAAACACCATTACGTTCTGCAGTTTTATGCATCCCCAGCTTTTTGAAAAGCCATGACGCCCTGTCAAGTACTTCACCCTTAAGTGAAGATTCGATGTGCACCCTTACCTCGCCTGATGTTTCCATCTCAGCCTCCTTTACAGCACCAAGGAGCTGAGCTTGTTGTTCCTTCGAAAAGAACGTTGAAGCTTTCATTTGATATTATAGATAATTTTTTAGAATTTAACCTGGGGTGCTTTTTCAGCACCTTCTTCAGCCTTAAAATATGGCTTAATCTGGAATGAAAACATTCCTGCAAGGAAGTTCTGAGGAAACCTCCTGATATAAGTATTATATGTCAAAGCAATATCATTGAATTTCTTTCTTTCCACCGATATTCTGTTTTCTGTTCCCTCAAGCTCTACCTGAAGGTCCCTGAAGTTCTGAGTTGCTTTAAGTTGCGGGTATTGCTCTACAACCACCATCAGCCTTGATAATGCTGATGATAATTGCCCCTGAGCCTGCTGGAACTGCTGCATGTTGGCTTCAGTCATTTTCGTAGGGTCAATGGTAACTGATGTAGCTTTTGCCCTTGCTTCAATAACCTGGGTAAGTGTGGTTTGTTCAAAATTTGCAGCACCCTTTACTGTGTTGACAAAGTTAGGGATCAGGTCGGACCTCCGCTGATAAGATGTTTCAACATTACCCCACTGACTTGTAACAGTTTCCTGCATGGTAACCATTCCATTGTATACCTTTGTGCCCCAAAGAACTACTGCCAAAACAATAAGTGCCAGGAAAGCAACTACTATTATCGAAATCAAACAACCTCTTTTCATATTAATTAATTTTTAGAATTCCCACCAAAGTTAATATATCAAGTCGAGAATTCAATGTAATGTGAGAAACTTCAAGAATATAACCACAAAGGACACAAAGTTTTCACAAAGTACACAAAGAAATTATGCATATATTAGCTTAATTAGCAAGGAATTATAATACAAAATTATTCTATTTTTGTTCTTTGTGATCTTTGTGCCTTCTTTGTGATCTTTGCGGTTAAAGGATTTCTTTTAATCTCATATTTGTATTTTTCCTAAATTTGGATTGAAAAATTAAACAAAATATGAAGACTATTGCGATTGCCGCCGGAGGCGATTCCTCTGAGTTTGAAATATCTGTAAAGAGCGCTATGGAAGTAGGCAAAATTTTATCTTCGAAATATGCAGTTTATATAATTATCATCCATGGAACCAACTGGTACTGGGAAGATCAGAAGGGTCGTTATCACAATATTGACAAGAATGACTTTAGTCTGATACACGATGACCGCAGGATAAAATTCGACGGAGTATTTATAGCAATTCATGGTACACCGGGGGAGAATGGTTTGCTTCAGGGGTACTTCGACATCATAGGTATTTCATACACCAGCTGCAGTGCATTCTGCTCTGCCCTGACATTCGATAAACAGGCATGCAAACTCTTTCTTAAGGAATATGGCATAACTATGGCTGAATCTGTTCTGATAAGAAAAGGTAATGCCATTGATCAGGCAAAAATAATCAGGAAAACCGGACTTCCATGTTTTGTAAAACCTAATGCAAGTGGTTCAAGTTTTGGTGTTACCAAGGTGAAAACAAAAGAAGAATTGTTACCTGCAATTGAAACTGCTTTTAAAGAGAGTGATGCGGTGCTTGTTGAAGCTTTTATATCCGGACGTGAAATCGCCTGTGGTGTTATTAAAACAAAAGGCAAAATGATCGTTCTTCCTCTTATTGAGATTATCAGCAAAAATGAATTTTTTGATTATGAGGCAAAGTACACTCCTGGCAAATCAGATGAAATTGCACCAGCAGACATCCCTCCGTCAGTTACCACTGAGATACAAAGAATAAGTGAGTTTGTATATGATCTCCTTGGATGTAAGGGTATTGTCAGGGTCGATTTTATAGTCGTTGATGATAAGCCTTTTTTTATTGAGATAAATACTGTACCGGGTATGACGAAAGAAAGTCTTGTGCCGAAAGAAGCCGCAGCGGCCGGGATATCCCTGGAGGAATTATATTCGATGGCAGTGGAGAATATGTTTATGTAACGGCGTAAAGGCGCAAAGGCTCAAGGGTTCAACGGTTAACCCAGTTTTCAAAATTAAGTTTTCAAGTTTCAATTCCTTTAAATCTTTGTGCCGTTGCGCCGTTGAGCCTATCTTCCTTTAGCCATCTTCAAGGCGGAGGTTGTAGTATAATATTTTGTGATCATTCCCGGCACCTCCCATTCCGGCAATTTTCCTGCTTTCAGATATTCAAGAAACTTGGTTGTAACCTGACCAAAATGCTCTTCATGACTCACCCTGTACTTTTCAGGAACAATAATCTTAAAAGTGGAAGTATTTACGGTTTCTATTTGAAGACTATCATAAGGCAATGTTTTAACAGCTTCTCTTAATTCTGAAGTGAACTCATTCATTTTTAGCTCTTTTATATTTTTTACATATAATGTCGGTAAAAAATTTTCCTCAGCACTCTGCTTGATTATCAGATCACATTTTGTTCCATGCATTACTGAATAGTGTGTATCACCACCTCCGGAAGGAGCCTGGTATTTCCACTCAACAGAAACCTTAGCAAAAATCCCTTTTATCTGATAAACCATCTCCCCGTTTGCAAAAACATTCAGTTTCCCGTCTTTGACATCCTTCTCAAGATAACCAGGAAAATCATCCAACCCGGTAACTCCCTTAAATTCTTCGCGCGAGATAAGGGTCGGCCACCTTTTTGCGTTTATCATCCTTATGTCTGATGGGTTTAGAATTTGTTCAGGGAAACATTCCCATTGAATAAGGTCAACAAGATGTGTTGTTACATCTACAATCCCTTCCCCCTGTTGCTGAATATCAAAATACCAGGCAGGACGAAGTACCTGACTTCCCGAAACAACCTTTGAGAAATGATGTACACTGATTTTGGTTACTGCAGGTTCTTCTTTACTACCGGTCGTTAATGTGCCAAAAATATTATTATTCTGTGAAAGAAGTTTTTGAAGAATTGTAGTCACCTCATATCTCTCAGTCATAATATCATATAAGAGGACTCCCTTTTCCCCTGCTGTTTTAAAAGCTGCTTCCAGAGCGGGAAAATCCTCAGGGCTGATTATCATTGGCTTATCTGCAAGTACATTAAGACCTGCATTAATTGACTTTGTAATATATTCAGTTTTTTTTCTGTTATTCCCCGATAAAACCACAACATTCCCTGATTTGTCAGAGAGCATTTTTTCAAAGAAATCAGGTCCGGTATATACTATTTCATTCCAGTTAGTAGGATTAAGAGGCCTTGCGTTGTACGCTTTGATCCTATCGATATGTTGCAGATAATCAGGTCCCTGTGGCGCATAAACATGCACTTCAGGAGAAACCTGAGGGTACATAGTTTTCTGGACAAGAGCTGCATGAAAATGACCCGGATCCATTGTGATCAATTTTATCTGGTATGTTTTTTCCATAAAAGTTCCTGATTTGGCAGTTAGTAGTTTGGAACCACTCTGTCTGCATGAAGCGGTTATCAATACAAAAAACAGAAATATTATTGTTTTTCTCATTGTTCCGGATTTCTTAATTGAATATTTTTTTGGCAAGACACAAAGACATTAAAGATCAACGGGATTACTAAATATTTCTCTTTGTGAAGCTTTGTGTCTTTATATCAACCTGCATATGTTTCCCCGATTTATTACCCACACTTCATAATCACAAGTTTTTAGAATGTTCCTTGACAGCATAAATAAAAGCATTGATATTTTCACTGTTGACATCGGGGGGCATTCCTCCTCCAGCTGACCAGATAATCCTGCTATAATCGCCGATTTCGTTAAAAGCCTTATTTACAGCGGTTTTAACCTGACCCGGAGTACCCTGCGAAAGAATATCCCTGGGAGGAATATTACCGACAAGAATAACCTCTGGTCCTGCCAATCCACGAATCTCACTCAGAGTGTGTTCGAAGGAAAAATTAAACATATTAATACCTATCTCAGTAAGATATCTGGCTGTTACCAGCCCATCTGCATCATTATGAAGAAATCTTACCTTTGCACCCGTACAGCTGAATATCTTCTTGAAATAGGGAATAACAAATTCTATGAACTCCGTCTCACCGACAAATCCGATTATGTCGTCAAGTATAAGAACTCCATCTATTGAAGGGAAGCACTCTTTCTGCCATGATAACCAATCACAAATAAAATCGGTGATTTTTTTAAGAAGTCTGTGTGTACCCTCAGGATCCATTGCAGTTGCCATCATCAATTCGGTCGTTCCCATCAGAAAACTGGCAATATTCAGAGGGCCTCTTGCAATAGCAAATCTGATCTGATGGTCGGATTTAATAATAGCTTCCTGATTGTTCTTCAGACGACTTATCATGAAAGGTAACAATCCGTCTGTTTTTACGTTTGGTTGCGGAAGAGAATCCGCTCCATCTATACCAGCAAGGATTTTCTCAGCATGCGGTAGGCTCGTTTCGAGGAATATCATTCTCGAACCAAAGGCAGATGGTTCTGTGCACATGCCATATTCTGACCAGAAGGAAGGTAAGAACCACACATCAGGAAATGTGTTTACAACTTTTAAGTTAGATTTAAGCCAGTGTTCATCTGATGAATAATAATCAATGTTAGATATCCCGTACCAGCCGGGTATCCAAGGGCTGTCAACGATAAACCCTACCGGGTTATAGTTCAGTTTTTTTCCGTCGATCAGATTGATCAGATCAATCCATGCAGAATTGCGCATAACAAATTAAATCGGTTATTGTAGGTTTTTATGTATACTAAATTTGATAATTTTTTTCGTTAGAAAAAAATTTATTATTTATTTAAGGGGAGATCGATCGTCGACTGCCTGTATAAATCAATCGGATCGCAAGTGCAAACCAGGTTACGATCACCAAACCCATCATCAATACGTCCGACTGCAGGCCAGAACTTATTCTCCACAACCCAATTAAGAGGATAAGCGGCTTTTTGTCGATCATAAGTATGATTCCATTCATTAGCTGTTACAACCAAAACGGTATGAGGGGAGTTATGTAGGACATTGTCCACTTTATCCGCTTTGCCACTTTTTATTTCTTCGATTTCATTCCATATCGATTTCATAGCGCTAATAAATTTATCAAGTTCCTGAAGTGACTCTGATTCAGTCGGTTCCACCATGAGGGTTCCATGAACCGGGAATGAAAGAGTCGGTGCATGGAATCCATAATCCATCAATCTCTTGGCTATATCTGCTTCGGTTATACCTGCTTCTGTTTTAAAATTCCTGCAATCGAGTATCATCTCATGCGCGACAAACCCTTCTGTTCCTGTATATAAAGTTTTAAAACACTTCTTTAATGACACAGCTATATAATTAGCATTTAGTATGGCATATTTTGTAGCTTGAGTCAGTCCGTAGGATCCCATCATCATTATATAAGCATGAGAAATAGTAAGTATATGCCCACTTCCGAAAGGAGCACCTGCTACAGCTGTTATACTATGACTTCCTCCCGTTTTAACAAAGTGGTGGGAAGGAAGGAATTCGGATAGTTTATCATTGGTAAGAATGGGACCCATACCAGGGCCACCGCCGCCATGTGGAATGGCGAATGTTTTATGAAGGTTAAGATGACATATATCTGCGCCTATATGTCCGGGATTTGTAAGGCCGACCTGTGCATTCATATTTGCACCGTCCATATAAACAAGCCCTCCATTCGCATGGATGATATCAGACATTTCTGTTACTGCAGCTTCAAACACGCCATGTGTTGAAGGATATGTGATCATAAATCCTGCCAGATTATCTTTATGTTCCTCCGCCTTTTTCTTAAGATCAGCAACGCTTATGTTTCCCATTTCATCACATTCCACAACTATTATCTGCATACCTGCCATAGCGGCACTTGCCGGATTAGTTCCATGAGCTGATGATGGTATCAAAACAATATTTCTGTTCCCTTCTCCTTTTGTAAGATGATATTGCCGGATGACCATTAGTCCGGTATATTCTCCGGCAGCTCCTGAATTTGGCTGAAATGAGATTGCTGAAAAACCTGTTATTTCCTTAAGCGCCTCTCCTAATTCATCCATAATCTGATAATAACCCTGTGCCTGGTCTGCCGGAACAAAAGGATGAATATTTCCAAATTCAGGCCAGCTCATAGCAAACATTGAACTTGCAGGATTTAGCTTCATTGTGCAGGAACCCAGTGAAATCATGCAATGAGTAAGTGAAAAATCTTTTCTTTCGAGCATCTTGATATACCTCATCATTTCAGTCTCGCTATGATAACGGTTAAAGGCTCCCACTTCAAGGAAAGATGACTTTCTTAGAAATCTCTCCTCAAGAATTTCACAATGGCAGAAAGAGTCGATCCTAACCGGGTCCTTTCCTGCTGCTCTCAGAAATATATTTACGATGGTATCTATTTCTTTAATTGTAGTTATTTCATCAGTACTTATAATCACCGTATCATCATCAGGATAATAAAAATTCATTTCTACTTCAAGTGCGAGCTTTTTGATTGTTTCTATTGAAACACCTATCCCCGGGTTTATCTTTAAGGTATCGAAGAACACCGAATTCAGTTGTCTGAATCCTGATTCTTTGAGATTATAACTTATGGTGCATGCTGCATTATGAATATGTTTTGCGATATTTCTCAATCCTTCCGGACCATGATATTGAGCATACATACCCGACATTATAGCAAGAAGCGCCTGAGCAGTACAGATATTTGAGGTGGCCCTCTCCCTCTTTATGTGCTGTTCCCGTGTCTGCAATGCCATTCTTAAGGCACTGTTTCCCTGGGCATCAACTGAAACGCCGATTATTCTTCCCGGCATGCTTCTTTTCAGTTCATCTTTTGTGGCAAAATATCCGGCATGAGGGCCTCCGAAACTCATTGGAAGTCCCATTCTCTGACTTGAACCGACAACTATATCAGCACCCCACTCGCCGGGAGGGGTCAGTAGAGCCAGGCTCATCAGATCTGCTGCCACACCCACATGAGCTCCCGCTGCATGTGCCAGATCGGTAAATGCTTTAAAGTCGCACAGTTGGCCGGAAGCGGCAGGATATTGTACAAAAGAACCGAAGAAAGATTCATTAAAGGAAGCTGCAGTGTATTTTCCTGTAACAAGTTCAATGCCAAGTGGTTTTGAACGTGTTTTTAAAACATCAAGAGTTTGTGGAAAAACATCATCGTCAACAAAAAACTTATTGGCTCCGGCTTTCACTGAAGCTCTCGACCGGGCATTAAACATCATTATCATTGCTTC
>PLMC01000103.1:6669-19513 GCA_003141495.1 Bacteroidales bacterium | reverse complement strand
GATCATAAAAACATTAATCTTGAGGTAGACTTTATGAAAGGGAAAATTGCAACAACTGAAAACCTTGCTATTTCTATCTGGAACGCATTAAATCCTTTTATAGAGAAGGAAGGGGCAAGCCTCCACTGTATTAAAATAGAAGAAACTGAAAATAATTCAATAGAATATTATGGTTAAGAAAATAGAAAAAGTAAATGATGGCACCGGTCTGGTTGTTGACGGATATAATAAAATTGAAACATGGAATGGTGAAACCATAGAAGAAATTGCATCTATGTACCGGAGGATACTTAAGCTGATAGGTGAAGATCCTGAAAGAGAAGGGCTTGAAAAGACACCCGTAAGAGTCGCAAAGGCTCTTAACTTTCTGACGATGGGGTATAACCATAATCCCTGTGAGATTATTAACTCCGCAAAATTTAAAGAAGATTACAAACAGATGGTTATAGTAAAAGACATAGATTTATATTCCATGTGCGAACATCATATGTTGCCGTTTTACGGGAAAGCACATGTTGCATATATTCCGAATGGCTATATTACAGGTCTGAGTAAAATAGCCAGGGTAGTAGAGTCTTTCAGCAGGAGGCTACAGGTTCAGGAAAGACTTACAATGCAAATAAGGGACTGCCTTCAGGATTGCCTTAATCCTCTTGGAGTGGCAGTTGTCATTGAAGCACAGCATATGTGTATGCAGATAAGGGGGGTACAGAAACAAAACTCTGTAACAACTACTTCAGCTTTCACAGGGATTTTCCTTGAAAAACTGAATACCCGTGAGGAGTTTATTCATCTCATCGGCACCAAGCTTCATTAAATCCATTCTCCCGGTGATAACGCAGATTTTTGCTGATCTGCGTTAATCAACGCAATCTGCGGGAAAATAAAAATTATTCTTTTAAACTATTTTTTTTATTTTTGCGCTCCATTGCTAGAAGTATCAAAAACTAATATCATGAGTTTATGAAAGCATACATATTTCCTGGTCAGGGGGCTCAGTTTTCCGGCATGGGCAAAGATCTTTATGAGAAATCGACGGAGGCAAAAGATTTGTTTGAAAATGCCAATTCAATACTAGGATTCCGGATAACCGATATTATGTTTGCCGGTACAGAGGAAGATCTGAAACAAACCCGGGTAACTCAGCCAGCTGTTTTTCTGCACTCAACAATTCTGGCAGCCATTCTTGGCAGTTCCTTCAGACCCGATATGGTTGCCGGTCATTCGCTTGGTGAGTTCTCGGCACTTGTTGCAAATAAAACTCTTACCTTTAAAGACGGGCTTATTCTTGTTTCAAAAAGAGCGTTAGCTATGCAGAGGGCATGTGAAAAGACTCCTTCAACCATGGCTGCAATTCTCGGTTTGGATGATAAAATTGTTGAAGATGTTTGTGCTTCATTAAAAGAGGCTGTCGTCCCGGCTAACTATAACAGTCCCGGACAAATAGTGATATCGGGTTCAATTGAAGGTATTGATAAAGCGATAGAAATACTCAAAGAGAAAGGCGCTAAAAGAGCAATTAAACTTGCTGTCGGAGGCGCTTTCCATTCACCATTGATGGAACCGGCTCGTCTGGAGCTTGAAGAAGCAATTAGAAATACCGCCTTCAACAAACCGATATGCCCTGTTTATCAGAATGTAAATGCCAATCCCTCTATTGATCCGGAGTCTATTAAATCTAACCTGGTTTCTCAACTTACCTCACCTGTGCAATGGACTCAAAGCGTAATTAATATGATCTCCGATGGCGCATCATCATTTGTTGAGGCAGGTCCTGGATGCATATTATCGGGCTTGATAAAGAAAATAAACAGGGATGCCATGACGGAGAGTGCATCTTTCTGATATAAGCAGTATTAAAATACACTTTTATTTGAACAGGAGTATTACATTCTGAAATACCGACTCATTCAGGGACAATGCCACAGGACAAGTTTTTACACAATAATCCAGGATTTTTTTTTGCTTATCTGAATAATCATGAGAGGTAAAATCAAACTCTATTCTGATTTCACCAATTTTTCTTGGATTATCAGTCATGATTTTTGTGACAGTGCAAGTACTTCCATCAATTGAGAATGAATGTTCCCGGGCTGCAATACCCATTATGGTAAAGATGCAACTACCGAGTGCGGAAGCAACCATATCTGTTGGGGAGAAATTTTCTCCTTTCCCCTTATTATCAATAGGTGCATCGGTTATTATTACGCTTCCTGATCTGAGATGAACTATTTCAGTTCTCAGATCTCCCAGGTATTTTGTTTTTGCTGTTTCCATTTCTTCAAACTTTATTTGGTAATTTTACTTTGTGTTACTTTGACATTACTTATCGATCCTTCGTGTTTAATTGAATTGCTTTTTACCACTAAGAAACACAAAGGTTATCACAAAGGTTCACAAAGGGTTTTTATTCTTCAGGTAGGTTTCAGAATAACTCCCCGATGTTTTTTACCGTCTATCATTATTTCTAGAGGATTATCAAACCTTACATGCCGGATGAAGCTATCTTCATAAACTACTTTGAGGCTATTCAGAAAATCAACATTATAATAACCTTCATTGATAAAGGGATTAATGGTAAAATACCCGACCCTGAAAGAAGTAAGATTTTGAAAGAAATGTGTTCCCTGGCTTGGATCAATGCGGTAATTCTTTAATCCCGATTCAATAATAATCCTTGCTGCAGAAATCTGCGGCCATTTAACAGGAATTCCAAGCCATGGATCAGTTGATCCCCACCTTCCGGGACCAACCAGGACATACCCTTTCCCCTGTTTTACAAAGAGTGTGTTTAACTTATCGATTTCAAGTGCAATATTTTTATTGTTCGCTGCATTAAAAGATTCCGGCTTAACATAAACAAGATCATAAATACCTTTAAAAAGCCCATTCCCAAGCGCTGATTCAGAATATATTATGGTTTCTTCGGGTTTGACTTGATCGAGATTAATATTATGTGCTTCTTCAGTATGAACTATTGGCCTGATCTGCAAAAAGTTGAATATTTTAGGAATACCGGCCGGAGTTTCAAGATTGGCTGCAAATTCAATCTCAACAGGGTTATTCATCTCCTGCTGGCCTATTTCCAGAAGCGTACTTAATATTTCTGCAAGAGGGAATGTTTTATACTGAAGTATATTGGAAAAGGTTATTACTCTTTTACCCAGGTGACTGATTCCATCGCGAAGGACATTATTATTCCTGTCGTAAGTAGAGGCGATATACTTCAGTGCTGCTTCATTATCAAGGTCCTTAATATCAATTTTAAGTATGTTTACTCCATCGTCGGTCGATGGTACAAAGCTGTTGATATTAAGATCGAGGGCACAAAACTCTTTTTGAGAATCTCTTAATGCCGACTCAGGAGATGAGAGCTGAAGAATTTTTTTGGGGTATCTCGGGGAAAACCTGAGAGACAAACCACCCTCAACAATCAGTTTTCCNNACCCCCGATAAAGTAGGATAAAATATCTCACCATGCTTGTCACCACAGACTTCCTGCAGGATTATTCCCATCTTTTCCTCATCAATTACATTTGCGGTAGCAGTCATGTAAGCCTTGCTTGCCTTGTAAAACACCGAGGCGTAAACCTCTTTTATGGCATCAGATAACATCTTTACCATCTGTTTATTATCAGGGATCCTGGGTATCATATATGTTGAATAGATACCGGCAAACGGCTGGTAATGTGAATCTTCGAGTTTGCTTGAAGACCTGACTGCGATTGGATAATTCCTTGAAACTGAAAGGAATGCATAAAAATCCTGGTATACATGTCCGGGCAATTCAGCATTCACGAATCTGTTAAGAATTTCATCATCAGTGAGGTCAGACAAGGCAATTGAATATAGATTATTCTGATCCATAAACTCATCGAAGATATCGGTACTTAATACGACAGTCCGGGGAATAGTTATAAGAACATTGGGAAATTTGTTAAACAGTTTATTGTTTTTAATAATACTGTTTATAAATGCCAGCCCCCTGGCTTTTCCTCCGATAGATCCTTCTCCGATACGTGAAAAGATCTGATATTCATCAAAACTGCTTTTATCAAATTTCGCGATTACTCCTCTTCCTTTGCCCAATCTGAAACTTGAGATTGCAATATACAGGAACCGCCTCATCTCGTCCATAGTGTCAAAATCCTCTTTCCGGATGTATTTGAACATCTGTGCAACAGGGAAAAGGGCTCTCGCATTCAACCATTTTGAAAAATGATTACGAGTGGCGTGGTACTCGAGCGTATTGTCAGGGATGGTAAGTAATTTCTGCTGAAGACTCTGAAGATCTGTGGCAATTGCGATTGGTTCCAGTGTAACAGGATTCCTGAATACAAACGGCCCAAAAGCAAGATTCTGAATAATAAAATTTCTTAACTCCAATGACAATGATTTGGAATACTTATTTATAAATCCTGCGCCGAGTTCTTCTGCAATCTTTTTATGTGTTATACTTGATGACTGAATCAGGAATGGTACCTGGTCGTCATCGGCCATAACCACCTTACATAACTCGATACCTGCATTTTCATCGGGAATATTATCTCTTTTATAGCTTATATCTGAAATAACACCCAAAACATTATATTTATACTTTTTGTAAAGGTCAAGGGCATCGTTGAAGTTGTTTGCAAGAAGAATTTTGGGGCGGCCACGCATTTTTAGCATTCTCTGATGCTCATTAAGAGCTTCCCGTTGAAAATCGAGCGACTGTAAAAGTACAATCCTGTAAATATTCGGAAGGTATGAAGAGATATATCTAATAGAGTTTTCAACCAGGATGATTGCCTGAACGCCTATATGTTCAATATCATAATCAGCATTCATTTTATCCTCTATCAGTTTAATGATAGCGAGAATAAGTGATGCATCTCCGAGCCAGCAAAAAACATAATCAATAGCACTCAGATCCTCCCCTTCAAGTCGCAGGGATACTTCCCTCGAAAAATATGTGAGTACCACAATAGGTATATTCTCATATTTTGTTTTGATTCTTTTAGCCAGGGCAAATACATCGGTACCCTTAAGGCTCAGCATTGATATGACAAGGTCAATATTGCCATCCTGGAGTATTCTGAAAGCATCTTCTGCATTGTCAGTCTGCACGAAGGTCGGAGGATATTTTAAATTGAGAGAAGCATATTCATTAAAAATCTGTTCATCAATTCTCCCGTCCTCTTCCAGCATGTAGTTATCATAATTACTGCATATTACAAGTACCCGATGTATTCGTTTCTGCATCAGAAGGTCGAAGGAAGTATCAGTAAAATCATACTGTTGAAGATCCGGTATTCCCTCAATAATGGTCATTCGTTCTATTATTAGTTATTCATTGAGATTACAGCCATACCTTTTTTCCCATCCATACGTATCAGTAGTGGTTTTTCAAACCTGATATGTCGGAAGAATTTCCCCTTTTCAATGACTTTTTGTTTTTTAAGTTTATCCCATACAATGGTACCCTCATTTGAATCGTGGTTAATTGAGAAATATCCCACATTCATAGATGTTACATTGTGGAAAAAGTGAGAGCCAAGTGATGCATCAACATGGAAATCAGGGAGACCTACCTCTACAATGATTTTTGCATTGGATATCTGGGGCCATACGACCGGTATTCCAAGAAATCTGTCTCTTGTCCCCCACCTTCCTGGTCCCAGGAGGACATATTTCTTGTTCTCCTGAAGCATTTTTTCGTTCATCATATCAATTTCTGCAGCCATCTCGTTGGTTAGCATGTTATTGAATTTATCAGGGGCCACATATATAAAGTCTGAAATATCCTCAATCACTCCATTACCCATGCTTTTATTAGTAATAAGCACCGTGTTATCATTATTAATGCTCTCAGGATCTATCGAATAACCTGCGCCACTGCCAACCAGAGGTTTTATCTGAAGAAGATAAAAAGAAGCATTTCCATCCTTGTCTTTTGTCAGGTCAACAGCGAACTCAATCTCGACAGGGGTACCAAATGCTTCAGTGACAACTTCAAGAACAACCTTCAGAGTAGATGCCAACGGAATATAATCATATTTTAATATATCAGCAAAGTTAATTACCCTTGGACCAGAGGCATCAAGTCCAGGGATAATGGTATCATTATCCATACTCAACACTGAAGCAGAGTGTTGGAGTGTTCCATGCTTTTCTGACTCACTGATATCAAGTGTAACGAGCCCTGCATTTTCTCCTTCAAGAAGGTTGAGCTCTTTTTTTGCCATATCTACAGCGTAGAAAATGACCTGTGAGTTTTTATAAAGATCTTTATGAGAAATGATATCCAGTGCCGGATAAGCAGGTGAAAACCTGAATGCCCTCTCCCCTTCAACAACATAATGCCCTAGTCCGACTGCCATAACTGCAAACCCGTCCGGAGGTTTCATATGGGCAACCGGATAAAAGTTGAACGATTGCGCAGTTCCGCTTATATGTGGATAGAATGCATTTTCAAACCTGTTCCCCACTACTTCCTGTATCACCACTGCCATCTTTTCCTGCTCAACCTTATAATTAATAGCTTCGAAATAAGTCCGGGCATTTCTGGAATATATAGAAGAAAACACCAGTTTAATAGCTTCAGATAATTGCTTAAGCCGTATTTCTGGATCATAATGATTATTTGGAAGCAGATAAGTTCCGAAAATACCTGAAAATGGCTGGCTCATGGAATCTTCAAAAAGGCTCGAGGATCGTACGGCCAAAGGCTTATTTATGAGTCTGATAAATATTCTGAGCTCCTTCTCGAGAGTATAACTGAGGCTACCCTCAAGAAATAACTTCTGGAGTGTACTGAAGTCTTTCTCAGTTTTAACTTTGTCCCACAGATGGTTTCGCTCCATAAACATATCAAATTCGTCCGTACCTATTATTGCGGTCACAGGTGTTTTGATATTTATTCCAGGCACAAGTCTTCCGAGTTCAAAACTATAGATCAGGGTATTAACAAAAGCAAGACCCCTGCCTTTTCCTCCAAGTGATCCACCTGAAAGGCTTACTATATTTGTCTCATCAATTACTGCAGATTCCTCAAAATTTACTACTTTCCCCTTATTCATCTCACGACGTCTTTTGCGGATGATATCAATAAGGAACTCACGGAGTTCTTTAAGGCTGTTGAAGTCTGATACTCCGATCGGGTTTATCATTTTTGCAATTTTCACTTCTCCACGTGCCATCAACCAGAGTGAGAAATGGTTTTTCATTGAATGATAAACAAGAGAATCTTCCGGGACAGTCTGAAGGTAAGCTTCGAACTCTTTCATCGATTTGGCCACCGCTATCTGACGGCCTTTTGTGTCCCTGTATACAAAGTGGCCGAAGCCCAGATAATATATAATGAACGACTTAAGATCCTGCAGCAGGCTCTCGGAGTTTTTATTTATAAAATTTGATTTGAGAATGTATGCATATCTCGCGTTATCAGGATCAGATGACTGAAGTACTGATGGAAGATTAGGGAGTTCTTCTTTTATGTGTTTAATTAGATCGAATCCTGCAGTATCATGTAAGATACCGTTTTTGGGGAACCTCATGTCAGATATGACACATAGCAAGCTGTCCTTGTACTTATTATAAATTGTAATTGAATCCTCGTAATTGCAAGCAAGAAGAATTTTAGGTCGAGCCCTGAGTTTCAATACTTTATACAACTCATCAGTTGAAACATCTTCTATAAGATTTCTTGTCTGCTCCATAACAAGTGTATAGAGCATTGGCAAATAACTTGAATAATACTCTGCCGAATCTTCAATAATCAGGATTACTCTTGTGAGCCCCTTTTTTGTATCGTTATCAACATTTACTTTGTCTTCGAGGAGGTTAACCATTGCAAAAAAAACTTTTGACTCCCCTGTCCAGACAAAATAATTATCAAAGGGGATGCCCAGTGACATTTGCTTTTTTACAAAAGTTACATCGCCCGGGTTATTAAGAAGTAAAAATGTAGGGATATAAGGATATTTTTCCTTAATTTTCTTACACAGAATCATCGGACTTTCTTTATCAACTCCGATCATTATAATGATCATATCATAGTGTCTCGCTTTCAGCCTTGTAAAGGCTTCATCTTCACCTGAGACTCCGGTAACCCTGGGTATTGATGTAAGGCTCATCTGGTAATATTCGCCCAGCATATGATCAGAAAATCTTCCTTCACCTTCAATTGAATAGGCGTCATACAGGTTGGCAACCAGAAGTATCTCTTTCACTTTGAAAGGCATAAGATCGTGAAAGACATCTCTTTCAGCGTTATGCCTGTCGAGAAACTTCTGTAACAGCTTCCTGCTTGAGATCTCTTTTACATCTACATCAACCTTATTTGTTACCTGCGATAACCTTATAATATCTCTTGCTTTATAGCTGTTAATGTAACCTGTTAAAAGGCTTCCGATATTCTGAATAAGATCTCTTTCCTCCTTAAGAAACGGGCCCTCATTTTCCGCACTGAATTCAGTAGTATAACAAATTTCTATTGATCCTTTTTCATCATCAATAGTTGAAAAATCCTGTACCATTCTCCAGGCTGTTTCCGTGAAATCTACAGTTTCGAAAACTTTCTTCATGAATCTGATACGAGCCACAGTGTATTCAGGGTATTGCCAAGCTGCGGGCAAAAGAAGCACAATTTGCTGAAGTGATTCCTCGATTGTCTTTCCTTCCTTCAGGATAGATGTTGTCCGGTTAATACATGCAAGCTCCTTTAACCGCTCCCGTTGATCGTGAAGTAAACGGTTATATTCGGGATTATTTTGAATCAATTCATCCATTGGAAGAATCTCTGTTGGATAAGAATAGTCTAGCCCACACTCCAGGTTGAGCCGCTCTTCAGCAGATCATCCACACATTTGATTTTTGAAATCTTTTTTATTCCCTCAATCTGTTCCTGCACAGCTATTTCATAGGTGGGTCCATCAACAGACCTTATAACTCCCAGGGCTACGGGATATTCAGGGTATTTCATATTAGCCAGCATATACTGGATTCCGGGATTAGGTTCAAAAGCATCATGAACAAGAATATTTTTTTCCGTTATATCATCTTCCCCGAGTTTAACAACTTTCAGCTTTCTGCAACCTTCGAGTATTAACCCCTTGTCATTATTCTTCCCAAATATCATAGGCTGACCATGTTTGAGGATTATAGTCCGGTCATCTCTAACATCTTTTTCGGCTATTGTATCGTGTATACCATCATTAAAAATGACACAGTTCTGAAGCACTTCAATAACCGAAGTTCCATTATGTTTTGCTGCCTCTATATAAATCTGAGTTGATAATGCGACATTAGTATCTATTGTACGTGCGAAAAATTTACCTTTTGCACCAATTACCAGCTCCCCCACTGAAAATGGTTCTTCAACAGTTCCAAAAGGGGAAGTCTTTGTTACCAGTCCTTTATTTGAAGTGGGAGAATACTGGCCTTTTGTGAGACCATATATCTCATTATTAAACAATATAATATTAATATTAATATTGCGTCGTATAGCGTGAATAAAGTGATTGCCTCCTATTGCGAGAGCGTCGCCATCGCCCGTAATCTGCCAGACCGATAATTCAGGATTAGCAGTTTTTACGCCCGTAGCTATTGCGGTTGCACGTCCATGAATACTGTGAAAACCATAAGTATCCATATAATATGGAAATCTTGAAGAACAACCTATTCCTGAAATAAAAGCAAACTTCTCCTTAGGAACCCCCAGTTCGGCAAGGGCTCTTTGAACGGAGCTCAAAACTGCATGGTTACCACAACCCGGACACCATCTCACTTCCTGATCACTCTTAAAATCTTTCGCAGTATAGTTATAAACCACTGTATCAGCCATTTTATTTATCCTCCAGCATTTTGATGCATTTTTCTTTAATATCATTTACGGTAAACGGTACACCCTGAACNNAGTTCACAAACAACTATCTTTTTAAACCTTTTGAAAATATCTTTTACATTCCCTGGCATAGGATTTATATAATTGAAGTTTACCAGGCTTACTTTATGACCCTCATTCTGTAACTCCCGCACAGCAGTTATGAGATAGCCATACGATCCACCCCAGCCAACCACAAGTACATCCCCTGATTTGGGACCATAAACTACCAGGTCGGGAATTTCATTTATCACTCTTTCTACCTTTTCTGCCCTTAGCTTAACCATTTGTTCATGGTTTTCAGGAGTATAAGATACTGTTCCCTTAATAGTTTTCTCAAGACCTCCGATCCGATGTTCCAGACCGGCAATACCAGGTATTGCCCATGATCTTGCAAGCTTTTCATTATCACGCTTATATGGTAAAAACGGAATCTCGGTTTTGTCAGCAAAAGGAGGGTTTATTTTTGGAAGATCTTTCATTTCCGGAATTCTCCATGGTTCTGTCCCATTTGCAAGATAACTGTCAGATAGAAGTAATACCGGGGTCATGTGTTCCAATGCAATTCTTGCTGCCTCAAAAGCAAATTGGAAACAATCAGATGGAGTACTTGAGGCAATAACGACTACCGGGCATTCTCCATTTCGCCCATAAAGAACCTGCATAAGATCGGACTGTTCAGTTTTTGTCGGCAGTCCGGTAGAGGGACCACCCCTTTGAACATCCACAATCACAATGGGAAGTTCAGCCATTACTGCCAGTCCGATAGCTTCCGATTTAAGAGCCAGGCCAGGACCTGATGTTGACGTAACAGCCAGGTTTCCAGCGAAACTTGCACCAAGTGAAGTACAGATTCCGGCTATCTCATCCTCGGCCTGAAAACTTTTTACGCCCAGGTCTTTGCGTGCAGCGAGTTCCTCGAGGATTCCTGTTGCAGGTGTAATGGGATATGATCCGATAAACAGTTCCAGCCCTGCCTTTTCGGCTGCTGCAATAAAGCCCCATGCAGTTGCTGTATTCCCATTAATATTACGGTACAGGCCCTTTGCGATCTCTGCCGGAAGAATTTTATATGTTGGGTTTAAAGCTTCAATAGTTTCAGCATAGTAGTAGCCTGCCCTCAGGGCAACTTTATTTGCCTCGGCCATACCTGGTTTATTCCTGAATTTCTTTTCAAAGTAATCTTCTGTATACTTGAGCTTACGGTCGAAGAGCCAGTAAACCATTCCCAATGCAAACATATTTTTTGTCCTAAGCACAGATTTCGGATCAAGACCAAAGTCTTTAAGAGCTTCCTTTACCATTGAAGAAATCGGAGCAGCAATAATATTGTAACTTTCTAGCTTTTCCTCCGATATTGGATTTTTTTTGTAACCGGCTTTCTCGATGTTTTTTTCGGTGAAATTACCTTCATCATAAATAATGGTCCCTCCTGGCTTAATCCATTTGGCATTGGCTTTGATAGCAGCAGGATTCATTGCTACCAACACATCAGAAAAATCTCCTGGTGTGTTTATTTTCGAATGTCCCAGATGAACCTGAAATCCTGAAACACCTCCGACAGTTCCTTGTGGTGCCCGAATCTCTGCGGGATAGTCGGGAAAGGTAGATAAGTCATTACCGAATAAAGCGGCAGTGTCAGAAAAGAGAGTTCCTGTAAGTTGCATCCCATCGCCTGAATCGCCTGAGAAACGGATGACCACCTCTTCTCTTTCAATAACCTCTGATTTTTTACGCATGATAGCTGTTATTTTATTTCAGTATAGTATGAAAAATTAGATAACTAACTGCTTCTAAGGCACAAATTTAACTTTTAAAATATTGAAAATCAAAGAAAAAAGAAATTTAAGTGCATGATATTGATCATGTTTTGAATTTTCCGCAAACTTGCCTGTTTACTCCAACTTTTGCCCCCCTGGGTCTGTTGAAAAAGATGAAATCCATTAACCACAAAGGTCGCAAAGGAATAACACAAAGAACACAAAGAGCTTAATCATAGGGTTTTAACTTTGTGCACTTTGTGCACTTTGTGCCTTCTTAGTGTTCTTTGTGCTTAAAAAAGATTTTTTCAACAGTCCCTAATTCCAATTTTTTAGGAAATTCTTCTTGAAGATACTGAAATAACCCTTTAAGGAGAGGGGGTAAAACCAGGAGGTTGGTGATCGTTTTTCTCAGCTCCAGATATCTGCTTTCCTGAGATTTATTTCTCCTTCAAAAAACATTCTGGCAATCTTTTCAAAGTAGGTTGTATAGTCTGAAATAAAAAACTGGTCTTTTACCTTTCCTGAATCGTTTAAAAGGTTGTTTTTATCAAGTATGTCTCTGAGGATTATAGAAACAATTCTGGCTGAATCAACAACTTCCACATCAAAATTAAATATTTTGCTTATCTGATTTTTTATTATCGGATAATGTGTACAGCCTAGTATTAACGCCTGTATTCCGGTCAGCAATTCGTTTGACAGATAAGTGCGAATAATTGCATTACTGATATCGTCGAATATAAAACCCTCTTCGATCATGGGAACCAGCAAGGGAGTAGCGAGTGAGATCACTGTGGTAGATGGTGATTTTTCCTTTATTTTCTTCTCATAAGTTCCTGAACTGATTGTTCTCTTTGTTCCGATAACCCCAATTTTTTTGAAACTTCTTGTATGCAGATAGTCTACAACCGGGTCGATTACATCAATAATTATGGTTTTGTTTTTAAATTCTTTCTTAAGTGAATCAAATGCCGATGCAGATGCTGAATTGCAGGCAATAAGAACAACTTTTGAATTGTGCTCCAGAAGGAATTCAGTAATCCGCTGAGAGTAATATCTGATAGATTCTGCCGATTTATCTCCATAAGGAAGATGAGCTGTATCTCCGAAATAGACAAGGCTTTCGCCAGGCAAAATCTGCTTAATTGCATGAGCCACAGTTAGTCCTCCGACACCTGAATCAAATATACCAATTGGTTGTTCTTTCATCCTTCTG
>PLMC01000103.1:0-6643 GCA_003141495.1 Bacteroidales bacterium | reverse complement strand
TATGAGCAGCCTCCTTATAATAAGGTTTATGAATTATTTTAATCCAAGTTTTGTTTTGACAAGAGGCATTACATTAGTGCTTTTTGTCTCATCAAAATAAAGCAAAGCACCTTTGGCAACATCGAATACATATAAAAATCCATTCTCTTTACCTATATCTTTTATTGCTTTGTCAACTTTTGAATAAATAGGCTGGAAAACCTCAGTCTGCTTACTCTGAAGCTGTGTTTGAGCATTTGTCTGAAAGTCCTGAATTCTTTTCTGAATATCCATCAGTTCCTGTTCTTTTGTTTGTTTCACGATATCGCTAAGATTTTTGCTTTCTTTTTGATATGAATCGCTTTTATTATTCCATTCAACCTGCATCAATTCAAGTGCATTGACAAGTTCCTTGCGGAATTTCTCGAGTTTAACGGTGGCTGAATCATATTCCGGCATTGACTGAATGAGTTCATCGCTGTTAATGTGTCCAAACTTAAAACTCTGAGCCGTTGCACTTTGCCCCACCAACGCAATGACGATCATCAACACTGCTATACCTATAAATCTTCTCATTTTAAATAATTTTATTAAACAATTTATGCAAAAGTAATTAATTAATTTTTATAACCTAATTTTTCAAGAACCTGATCACTGATATCAAATTTAGGATTGGCAAACAGTATATTACCACCTGCCGCTGTGTCAAAAATGACAGCATAACTTCCATCTACTGCAATCTCTTTTATAGCTTTTAAAATCTCATCCTGAATTGGTTTAACCAATTCTTCCCTCTTCTTAAAAAGATCTCCTTCCACTCCAAAGTACTTATTCTGAAGGTCTTTCATCTCTTTTTCCTTTGCAATGATTGCTTCTTCCCTTTTAGTCTTCATATCCTGGGAAAGAAGGACTGACTCATTCTGATATGACTTATACATCTGTTCAACAACAGCATAACCATCAGCTACCTCTTTTTCCCATTGTTTGGAAAGCTTGTCGAGTTGATCCTGGGCCGTGGTGAAGGCAGGAATATTTTTCCTTATATATTCAGAATCAACAAAAGCATATTTCTGAGCCGTTGCCATAGCTGTAGTCAGAATTAATAATCCAATGAATACCCCTGTTTTCTTCATAACTATAAATATTATTTAATTAAAACTCTTGACCAATAGTAAATTGGAACTGCGATTTATTACTATTCGGATAATTTCCTGGTTCAGGGACCTGGTCGAAACCGTAACCCCAATCAACACCAAGCAATCCGAACATCGGAAGATTAGCTCTGACTCCAAAGCCCGCAGCACGGTTCATTTTGAACGGATTATATTCACTAAGTTGATACCAGGCTCTTCCGGATTCAAGAAATGCGAGAACATAAATTGTAGCCTGAGGGTTTAGAGAGACCGGATATCGGAGTTCCAAAGTGATTTTTGAATAGACGTTCCCTGACGGGACAGATGGTTTAAGCGGGTCGCTGGGCGTGAGTGATCCCACTCCATTGCTACCAGATCCATAACCTCTTAACTTTATCATTTCACGCCCATAAAAACTATATCCCGTCATACCATCGCCACCGACTGAAAAATTCTCAAAAGGTGATGGCCCTATATCTTTATTAAAGTACCCTATATAGCCGAAGTTAAAACGTGCATCGAGAACTAATTTACTATTTCTACTTAACGGATAATAGTAATCTGACTTAAATGTCCATTTATGGAATTCAATCCACTTGTATTTTACCTGATCTGAAACATTTTTCATACTCTGACCGCTAATAAGCGAATATGGCGGAGTTAGTTGCAGAGAAAGGGTAAATGATGATCCGCTTTCGGGATAAATCAGGTTAGGACCTGTTGAAAACCTGGTTAGTTTTGTTGTAAAGCTGAACAGGTTTGATGAACCATTATCAAAAAGGAATGAGTAAACAGAATAATTATGCAGATTATACCTTTGATAGTTTAATTCACCATAGAGTGAAAAGTAGTCATCAGGCCATGCGAGTCTTTTACCTAAACCTACTGATGCACCATTGATAATCATAGACTCGTATCCATCTTCTCCCGAACTCTTTCCATTTGTCATAACCGACTCGTATAGTGAAACGGAGAATGTATTGGGGTTTTTACCTCCAAGCCATGGTTCAACAAATGAAATATTATATGATGTATAGATTTTGCCATTTGATTGGACTCTTAAACTTATTGACTGGCCATCACCGGAAGGATATGGACGCCATCGATCGAGTTTGAAGAAGTTGCGCATGGAAAAGTTATTAAATCGTACACCAACAGTACCGACGAGCATACCTGCGCCCCAACCGCCGGAAATCTCGAACTGGTCATTTGCTTTCTCTTCAAGTTTATAAAGAAGATCCACCGTTCCGTTTGTAACATCCGGAAGGGGGGTCGGATTGATTTTTTCGGGGTCAAAATGACCAAGCACTCCTAACTGACGGATAGATCTTACAATTTTGCTTTTGCTAAAGAGGTCTCCTGGTAATGTATAGAGTTCACGACGGGCAATATGCTCGTTGGTTCTTGTATTACCGGTAATCAGAACATTATTGAGATAGGCCTGATCTCCTTCATAAATCCTGACTTCAAGATCGATAGAGTCATGATCAATTTTTGATTCAACTGGTGTGAGGCGTGAAAACAGGTAGCCATTATCCTGATAAAGATTACTCACTGCGTCCTGGGCACCAGATGACCCGTTCAGTCTGTCGTCGATAAGAGACTGGTTATAGACTGTTCCCTTTTCCACATTAAATGTCTTACTAAGAGCCTCTTTCTTATATACGCTGTTACCTACCCACTCCACATTTCTAAGGAAATATTGTTCCCCTTCAATAATTCTTATTGTTAGACCTATCCTGTTTTCTGACACATTATAAACGGAATCTGAGAGAATAGTAAAATCCTTGAATCCGTTATCGTTGTAAAAGGTTGTAAGTTTCTGTTTATCTTCAATAAACTTATCGCCGATAAATTTTGAAGCCCTGAAAAAATTAAGATTCTTCACCTTAGTTGATTTTAATTTTCTCCGGAGCTTTGAGGATTCGAAGAACTCGTTTCCAATAAAAGTTATGTTAGCAATCTTCACTTTCTCCTTTTTGTCAACATTGACGTTCAGAATGACATTATTAGGCTGGTCAGGATCATCTTTCTGAACATAATTGACCTGAGTGTTCAGGAAACCTTTTTCAATGAAATGGTCTTTTATTATTTTTTGGGCGGTATTAAGTAAGTAAGGGGTTACCTGTGATCCGATAGGAAGATTTATCTTCTTATTGAGATCTGTTATCTCTGATGTTTTTAGTCCATTAAGCTTAATAGATGATATTCTTGGCCTTTCCTGTAAGTTGATATCAAGATAAACAGTATCTGAAAGAACCTTTGATATAGAGACTCTGACGTCAGAAAACAGCCCTTGTTGCCACAATTTCTGTACAGCGGTAGTTATGACGTCTCCCGGAATAGTAACAGCCTGTCCTATTCTCAGTCCGGAAATTCCGATAAGTGCGTTTGCATCAAGAAATCTGACTCCAGTCACTGTTACACCTCCTACGACATAGTCCTCAAATGTCATGAAGTCAACTATTTTCTGCTTTTCCTGAGCATTCAGTAAAAGGCTCAAAAGAGCCAGAAATGTTGCCACANNATAAAAATCATCTTTACCAAAATCAGGCCAAAGTGTTTGAGTAAAGTAGAATTCAGTATAAGCGACCTGCCATAAAAGGAAATTACTTATTCGTAATTCACCACTGGTCCTGATTAAAAGTTCAGGATCAGGGATTCCTTTGGTATTAAGATATTTTTCAAAATCCTCTTCAGTTATTGATTCGGGATTAAGAGTTCCATTTTTAGCAGCAGTTGATATTTTTCTTACTGCTGCAGTAATCTCCCACCGAGAACTGTAACTCAGAGCAATGATCAGGCTAAGTCCCGTACTTGCAGAAGTCAGTTTTATTGTTTCAAAGAGCCTTTCCCTTACATCGTCGGTAAGCCGGTCCATATCGCCTATTGCTTTCAGCCGGATATTGTTTTTTAATAATGTTTCTGTCTCATTACTAAGAGACTGGATCATTATTCCCATTAAAGCAGAAACTTCTTCATCGGGTCTTCCCCAGTTTTCATTTGAAAAAGCGTAAAGGGTAAGAAATCCGATTTCAAGCTCTGCAGCAGTTTCGATCACTTCTCTAACCGCCTTGACACCCTGCTGATGTCCAAATATTCTATCAAGGCCTCTTTGCCTTGCCCATCTTCCGTTTCCATCCATAATAATTGCCACATGTAAAGGCAATTTATTGATATCTATCTGTTTCCTTAACTGCATAAACTAGCGCTTCCTTTTAGAATTCACTTCGCCATAAGCAGGACAACCGGCCAATTTATTATAGAACTTCCATGTGACTGCAATTCCTGTGAAAGTATACCAGTCATTGTTATGAATCCATGAATAATCTGACGGGGCAACCAAATCTTTTACGCCGTCAAAGTTATCATAAAAAGTTTTACGAAAACCATATTCTGCTTCCAATCCAATATTTTTATAGACATTAACCTTAAAACCAAATGAGAAAGGGATGACAGGTACATAAGTAAAAGTAACAGTATTGACAAAGGCTATTCCTGCTCCTGCTGCGAAATAAGGAGTGAAATTCCATCGCTTTCCTTCAGTTGAATAGGGTAGAAAATTGAACTCAAACTGCACAGCCCATTCACCTACTGTACCGGAGAATGAAGCTGCTCTGGCTTGTTGAAAAGCATTATTAAAATCAAGGTCATTTGCCCGTAAACCGCCGATAAACAGATTTGTTCTTAAAGCCTGCCGTGGATTGAAGTTATATCTCCAAAAAATTCCTCCTGCCGGAAGGGGTGAATATAATAATCTGTTTGGGTTTAAATCGCCAAGATACGACGAAACCCCTGCAAATACTCCATAATCAGAATTACGCTGACCAGATAAGGAGAGTGACAGAAATAAAAACAATAATAGCCAATGTACTCTTTTCATTAAAACTGATCCAGCTCTTTATCATCTGAAGGAGGGCCATCCATTTGCTCCGGTCTTCAGCTTATAAGTAATAGTGAAATTTAAAAAATAATAAACGTCATTTGAGCGGGAATATTGTGAAGTGTAACCATCGAGGTTATCAGAAAATGAATATCTGCCGGTTAATTCAACTCCAAAATTAAAATTGGGAGAGTATATCAGGGTACTACCGACCCCAACAGGGATAACAGCAGTAAATCCTCCGGGATTAATTCCAAAATTCTCAAGTTTACTATTTCCCTTGATTGAATACCCAACTCCGCCTATTCCGGCAAAAACATAAAAGTCGAGAGATTTAAAAATTCCATTTAAAGGGCGATTTTCGCCTTTACTGAACAGGTAGCTGTTTTCTGTTTTGTTTTTAATAAAATAGTATTCACCTAAAAGCGCAGGTTCAATTATAATCGTGGAAGCTTCAAATCCTCTGTTCTCGTTTGACCCTCGTACATCAGTAGCATGCAGAAATCCCGATGTAAGGCTCAGCCTGATGTTTATATCCTGGGTGATCCTGTATTTGAAATTAGCATTAAAATCAAATCTTATCTGCTTTAAAGTTAAATCCTTAATTCCCAGAATATTTTTACCTTGTGAATAACCGCCGATATCGCCAAAGAAGAATGAAGGCCCTATCCCTATAACTGCCTCATATCTTCTTTGTTTCCAAATCATCTGAGCTTCTGTAAATGATATAATGAAACAAAGTAATAATATGGTAAGAAAGGACCGTTTCATAGAGGTTTCAGTTTTATTATAAAAACAAATATACTAATTTATCTCAATTCCTCCGGTCAGCACCCCACATAAGTTTACTCCTGAGCGTGCTGTAAAAATCTCTTCCATTTAACATTACCGTTCTGATTTTTCCGGGAGCCCTAACGATATGAATCTCTTCGCTGAAAGGCAATCTCTTGGAACGAAAATCGCATGTTGCCAGATACTCGTTACTCCTTCCTTCAATTATCATTTTTATTTTACCTTCACCTGAAAGGATAATTGGTCTGATAGTCAGATTATGTGGTGCGATAGGAGAAATAATTATACTCTCATCCTCGGGAGACAGTATCGGTCCTCCCACGCTCAGATTATATGCAGTTGAACCTGTGGCAGTTGAAACAATCAATCCGTCAGCCCAGTATGTATTGAGATGCGTATCATCAACAAATACGTTTATGGTTATCATGCTAAGATCTGCTTTCTGAATAGTAATTTCGTTCAGGGCAGACGCAGAATTTCCTTCAAACAGACCGGATGGTTGTGAGATTTCAAGAAAACATCTTTCTATAATCTCATATTCACTCCGGCAAAGCATATCGACTGAATGGCCTATTTCATCAGCGGAAATGTTTGCTAAAAAACCCATTCGTCCTGTATTAACACCGGCAATAGGTATTCCCAGGTCTTTCACTTTAAGTACTGTTTCCAGAAAGGTGCCATCACCACCAACACTCAAAACCAGGTCGGCCAACTCAGAATTAAAAGGAAGGCTGTCTGAATTTTCAATTACTTCCCAGTCGGCGCCCTTAACCTGAATTTTTAACTTCTGATAGATACGGGTTTGAATTCCTCTCCTGCTAAATTCATCCACCAACCTGTTAACTCCATCTCTGGT
>PLMC01000084.1:197-32462 GCA_003141495.1 Bacteroidales bacterium | reverse complement strand
TTAAAAACATTCCTTATTGATAAAGTTCTTCTGTTTGAATCCGATACTTTGTCACCGGGAACAGAAAAGGTTTTGCGGCAGGTAAGACGGGAAAAGCCCGATAAGCCTGTAATCTTTGTCTCTTCCGGCACAAGCAGTGTCATTGCAGGTTCAGAAAAAACCTGTTCAGCAATTGAAACATACATTAAGGAAAATGAACCATCTTCAGGATTAATACATGTCGGATGTACCGNNCTTTTGAATGGTGTTTTTCATAATGATATAAATGAGGATGATCTGGCCGGTCAGACAGGTACAAAAGGTTTTGAATTATGGTCCGGAATTCCATTTATGGATGAACTGCCATTTTTCGCAAACCAGAAAAGGGTAGTCCTTGGCAATTGTGGATGTTACGATCCTGAAAGCATTGAAGAATATATAGCCCGTGGAGGCTACCGTGCATATATCAAAGCAATAAGACATTATACCTTTGAAGAGGTTTGTGATATTATTGAAAGGAGCGGTCTGAGAGGGAGAAGCGGCGGAGGATATCTGACAGGACTAAAGTGGAAGCATGCACTTAATACAACTTCAAGCGCAAGGTATCTTATCTGTAATGCAAAGGAGAGCGACCCAGGAGCCTTTACTGATAGAACCATTCTGGAAAGTGATCCTCACCGCCTGATTGAAGGTATTGCAATTGCCTCATATGCTATCGGGGCTTCGAATGCTATTATTTTTATGCGATCGGGTTCCGATCATGCAAAGAACAGGCTTCAGAAAGCAATTGACAGAGCCAGAGATTATGGACTTTTCGGACATAATGTTTTCTCAAGCGGTTATAACCTTGATATCATAATCCGTATAGAACCGGGAGCATTCGTTTGCGGTGAAGAAACCGCTCTGATAAACACCCTTGAAGGAAAACGGGGAATGCCACAGCTTAAGCCTCCTTATCCTACAACAGCAGGATTATTCGGTAAACCCACTGTAATAAATAATGTGGAGACTTTAATGAATGTCCCTCTTATTATGCAGAACGGACCGGAATGGTTCCGGACATTGGGAACCGAAAATAGTCCGGGTACCAAAGTATTCGCAGTTGCTGGGAAAGGACGTATGTCGGGTGTGGTGGAAGTTGAAATGGGTACGACAATCAGGACAATTCTGGAAGATATTGCTGATGGAATAAGAGAGGGGAAAGAGTTTAAAGCCATACAACTCGGAGGGGTATCAGGTTCGTTCATTACGAGTGAAAACCTCGATATTACAATTGATTACGATGATCTTAAAGAAAAGGGGATTGGAATGGGTGCTGGTGGATTCGTGATAATCGACGAGAACACATGTATGGTCGACCTCGTCAGATATTATATGGAATTCATCCGTAATGAGAGTTGTGGTAAATGTATCCCATGCCGTGAGGGCACCGGCAGGATGCTCGAGATCCTCGAAAGTGTAATAAGAAAACCTTTAAATGAAGAATCGGGGACAACCCTCGAACGGTTTAAGGGAGTCATGCAACTCGAAACAATTGCATCGGTGATGAAGGACACTTCACTATGCGGACTCGGGCAAACGGCTCCAAACCCTTTCATCAGTGCTCTCAAAAATTTCAGGGATGAGTTTGAAGAGCATATATTTGACAGGAAATGCCGTGCAAATATCTGCAGGGGATTAAGAACATTCTCCATTGATGTGGACAAATGTACCGGCTGTACAGCATGCGCCACCAAATGTCCGGTGAACGCGATTTATGGAACACGACTTCAGCCTTTTTTTATAGTTGAGGAAAAATGTATCGGCTGTGGTATCTGTTTCGATATTTGTAAGTTCAGTGCAATAAACGTTAAATAGCCTTTATGCTTTTTACAATACAGGTAAATAATAAGAAGATCAAGGCCGAAAAAGGCGAGACAATCCTTTCTGCCCTTAATCGCAACGGAATTATTATACCTACACTTTGCAGGATGAAGGAGTTTACACCTACAGGTGCCTGCAGGATGTGTGTTGTTGAAGTTGAAGGTCGTGACCGTCTGGTAACAGCCTGCTCGCAGCCTGTAGAAGAATGGATGAAAATTAAAACACATTCGCCAAGGGTGATCACAGCAAGAAAAACTATAGTTGAACTGCTGCTTTCAAACCATCCTGACGATTGTCTGTACTGCGACCGGAACCTGAATTGCGAACTTCAACGGCTTGCGGAAGAACTCAATATAAGAGAGAGGCGTATACGTGGCAGAAAAATAAAACCACGTCTCGACCAGTCCAGCCCCGCTATCATAAGGGAACTCTCTAAATGTATCCTCTGCGGGAGATGTGTAAGAGTCTGTGAAGAGGTAATTACTGCAACATCACTGGATTTTATTAATAAAGGGAAAGAGACACATGTTGGTGCTGCCATGGACAGGGATTTTAACTTTTCAAGCTGTGTTCATTGCGGTCAGTGTGTGTTGGTTTGTCCTACCGGAGCTCTTCATGAAAAACACAATATTACAGAAGTACAGGAATACCTTAATAAACCTGAAATAGTAAAGGTCATTCAGTATTCTTCAATGGTGGTTTACGGAATTGCCGAAGAACTTGGGATGAGATATACCAGGGAATTTGATAAGATTTTGAATACCATCCTACGTAAAATTGGTTTTGATAAGGTTTATAAAACAGGATTAGGTACTGATGTTTGTATCTCCGAAATCGCAGGTCAGCTCTCCGACAGAATTGAAAATAAGTCAGACAACCCTTTGTATATCTCTGCTTGTCCTGCATGGGTAAAATATGCGGAGCAATTTGTTCCTTCGCTTATTCCTCAACTCTCCACCGTAAAATCCCCACAACAGATTATCGGGGTACTGATTAAGACTCTGGTAGCAGATCAGCTGCACGTTAAATCTGAAGAGATCTTTTCAGTATCCGCAACTCCCTGTATGGCAATGAAATTTGAAGCCCGTCGCGACGGAATGATGAGGAAAGGGATAAGTGATGTGGATTCTGTTTTGACGGTGAGGGAACTGGCCAGACTTATAAGATTATATGGTATTGACACCTCAAACATAGAACATGAACCGGCTGATGAACCTATGTCCGGAAGAAGCTCAGCCGCCATACTGGCTGAAGTATCGGGAGGGATGGCAGAGGGTGTCATCCGAACATATCATTATCAGAAAATGAAGAAAGAGCCTGATAAGCAGATTTTTAAAAAGCTGAGATCGGGAGGAGCATTCAGGGAAATATCAGTAATGGTAGGTGAGACTGAGGTTAAAGTCGCAGTTGTCGATGGTCTAACAGGTCTGGAAAAGTTAAAAGTTTCCATGGCAACTGGTAAAAAGTATGACCTTATTGAAGTGATGACATGTCAGGGTGGATGCGTACATGGAGCAGGTTTACCTTTTAGTACCTCAAAGGATGAGATCAAGTGCAGGTCGAAACTTGTATACCAGGCTGATGATACAGAAGCAATTAATCTGCCATGCAAATCACCGTCTCTAATCAACTTATACGAAAAGCTGTTAAAAGATAATGCTGATATTGCAGATAAAAAGATATTCTTCACTCATTTTGAGAAAAGAAATGTATTATTATAATTAATAACACGATTTAATATGTTGGTCTACACCATTAAGGAACTTTGCCGTACATGCTATACCTGCGTAAGGGAATGCCCTGCCAAAGCTATCCGGATAGTGGGAGGACAGGCTGAGGTAATTGATGAAAGATGTATTGCCTGTGGTAATTGTACAATGGTATGCAGCCAGGGAGCCAAGGTCTTTCTTAATACAACCGACAGAGTAGTAAAACTTCTCGAATACGATTCGAAAGTTGCAGCTATTATTGCTCCAAGTTTTCCGGCAGAATTCTCTGATATACCTGATCATCATATTCTTACAGGTATGATTAAGGCGTTGGGATTTGAATTGGTGGCTGAAGTCTCTTTTGGCGCTGACCTGGTTGCTGACAGGTATAAAAAGCTTGTATCGGAGGAGAAAGGTTTTTATATCTCATCTGATTGCCCTTCCATTGTCAACTATGTTAAATTTTATCACCCGGCACTCGTTGATAATCTGGCACCGATTGTCTCCCCTATGGTGGCGATGAGCAGAGTGGTTCGTGAAAAATATGGCAAGGATACAAAAATCGTATTTATAGGTCCTTGTATCGCAAAGAAAGCTGAAAGCAGTGAAATTGACGAGGCCATCACATTTACTGAATTAAGAGATATGCTGGCCGATAAAGGTATCACTCCGGAATCAGGTACGCCGGTAGATTTTGATCAGCCAGTGGGCGGAAGAGGAGCCATATTCCCTGTTGCTCGCGGATTGCTGCAGACGGCCAAAATTAGTGATAATGCTATAACAGGAAATATCATAGCTGCTGAAGGAAGAATTGATTTTCAGGGAGCATTAAAGGAATTTGAAGCCGGTCTGATAAAGAATCAGCATATGGAACTGCTTTGTTGTGAGGGATGTATAATGGGACCTGGATTATCGAAAAATGGAAAACAATACAACAGACGGTCACTCGTAAGTTCCTATGCCAATAGCAAAATGCAAAACATTGATTCTGAGAGCTGGCAAAAATCATTTGACGAGTTCAATGAACTGGACCTGTCAATCAGACATAGACCTGAAGATCACCGGATTGAAACCCTTAATGAGAATGATGTTAATGATATTCTTATCAAGATGGGCAAAAAGACAAAGAAGGATCAACTTGATTGCGGTGCATGCGGTTATGAAAGCTGCGTCGAACATGCAATTGCTATCAAAAAGGGTCTTGCAGAAGTAGAGATGTGCCTCCCTTACACAATTGAAAAACTTCACAAATCGGTTAAGGATCTTGCATTATCGAATGAGAAGCTTTCTTCAATGAAACAAGCTTTGAAACAATCCGAAAAACTGGCACATATGGGCCAGCTCTCTGCAGGTATAGCACATGAGCTTAATAATCCACTGGGAGTGGTTATAATGTATAGCAACATCCTTTTGGAAGAGGCAAATGCGGGAGATCCTGTCAGAGAAGATCTTAAGCTGATAGTAGATCAGGCCGGCCGATGCAAGAAAATTGTAGCGGGGTTATTGAATTTTGCACGCAAAAACCAGGTGAACCATCAGGTGATTAGTATAAAAGATCTGGTTAATCGTAGCCTTGAAAGCCTTATTATTCCGGGGAAAGTTAAAATCAATATTGATGACAGAACGACAAACCCCGAAGCGATGCTCGACCAGGAACAGATGATGCAGGTACTAACAAATCTGATCAAAAATGCTTTTGATGCAATGCCTTCAGGAGGAACTGTCAACATTAAAATGGAAGACACACTCAGTGATGTAATAATAGTTATAAGTGACACTGGCACCGGTATAAAAGAAGAAGACAGGGCTAAGATTTTCGAACCATTTTTTACAACAAAAAGTATCGGAAAAGGAACCGGCCTGGGACTGGCAACTGCTTATGGAATTGTAAAAATGCATAAAGGTCAGATAACAGCCGATTCGAATAATAACCCGGCAAATGGTCCAACAGGAACGAGCTTTAAAATTGTGTTACCGAGACGAAAGGAATAGAAGAAGAGACTGGGAGAAGAGATAATTTAAACTTAAAGACAAAAGATAAAAGTCATAAGACAAAAGTAAAAGTAGTGTAACTCGATGAGACTCAGTGAAACTCCGTGGTTAAAATAGACACGGCAAAAGGCAGTACTGTCACAGTGAAGCAAGAGCTGTACAGAGAAAGATCAACTGGATATTCCCCCCTTGGGGTAATGGGGGTAAGAAAACCAAGTACCAAGCACCTAGGTTTATTTAAAGAAATTTTCGAAATTTGTGGAACGATGAAGAAGAGTGATATAACAATACTGGTGGCTGATGATGATCCGGATTATCTTTTTCAGACAGTATTTAATCTTGAGAAAGCAGGTTACAAGACTATAGCTGTTGAGAGCCAGGCGGAGGCAGAATCGATAATCGCCAGATTCAAACCTAACCTGGCAATATTTGACCTGATGATGGAAAGTGATGACAGTGGCTTCATCTTATGTTACAAAATTAAAAGAAAATACCCGGATGTTCCGGTAATACTGGCAACAGCAGTATCTCATGAAACAGGATTATCCTTTAGTATTGATTCTGACCAGGAAAAGTCCTGGATAAGAGCTGACAAATACCTTGAAAAGGGTATCAGACCTGAGCAACTCGACCAGGAGGTTATGAAATTATTAAAACTTTAAAATGGCTGTTCTGAAAGTTCTCGTTATTGATGATGAACCAGGGATACGATCAGGTGTATCCAGGATACTCAATAATTTTCATGTTACATATCCTTTTATGGATGAGGATTATACCTTTGAGGTTACTGAAGCGGGAACAGGTGAGGAAGGTATAACAATTCTTGAAAGGGATATGCCTGATATTCTTTTGCTCGATAACAAGTTACCGGGTATACAGGGAGTTGATGTTCTTGAATATATCAGGAAAAGAAATTATGATATTGTAGTAGCAATGATCACTTCTTATGCTTCTCTTGATGTGGCAATAAGAGCAACCCGTGATGGAGCTATCGATTTTATTCCTAAACCTTTTACACCACAGGAGCTGAAATCGAGTATTGAAAACATCACCAAACAACAGTATCTTAAGAGAATAACACATAAGATGAACCAGGAAGGGAAAAAGATCAGATATCAGTTTCTTTCTGTATTGTCGCATGAATTGAAGGCACCTTTGAACGCACTTGAAGGCTATCTGAGGATGATGCAGGGTAAGCAGGCCGGTGAATTGATTGATGATTATGCAACTCCCATTGAAAGATCTCTGCAACGGATTCAGGGTATGAGAAACCTTATTATGGATCTTCTTGATTTCACTAAAATTCGTCTTGAAAGAAAAGAGGAGAAGATCGAGGAGGTAAATCTCGCGGAAGTAGCTTCTGCAGCTATCGTTACAGTTCAGCCATATGCCATCCAGATGGATGTAAGTATTAATCTCGATGTAAGGACTGATGTTATTATAATGGCTGACCCGGGAGATATGGAGATCGTTTTTAATAATCTCATTTCGAATGCAGTTAAGTACAATAAAATCGGAGGCAAAGCAGAAATTACAATAGATAGTTCTGACAGTGAAGCAATTCTGATCATTTCGGATACCGGTATTGGTATTACCAAAAATGATACCGAAAATCTTTTTGAGGAGTTTGTACGGATCAAGAATGAAAAGACAAGAAATATTTCAGGGAGCGGCCTCGGATTATCTATAGTTAAAAAAGTTGTTGAGTTATATCATGGCACAATTAAAGTTGATAGTACTCCTGACGTAGGAACCGTATTTACAATCAGATTACCAAAAAAACCAATAACCATTACCTGAAAAATTGTGATGAACCGAGTCCCGAAATATCGGGCTGAGATATATCATACCATTAAAATCAATGATTTTATGATGAAACTACCAGGAAAAACCGTAGAAAGGCTTAGCGAATACAGGAGGACACTTCTGGAATGCCTTACCGAAAAAAGAAACTTCATATATTCTCACGATCTGGCTGCTCGTATTCATATTACAGCAGTACAAGTCAGACGCGACCTTATGCTGATTGGTTATGCGAGTATTCTCAGAAAAGGTTATGATGTCAGGGAGCTTATTGATACTATCGGAAATATAATAGATTCTGAAGAGAGCATGAATGTAGCTGTAATTGGGATTGGGAATCTTGGAAGAGCTGTTGCAGGTTATTTTAAGGGAAAACGGTCAAAACTTAACCTTGTGGCATCGTTTGACAACGATCCACAGAAAATTAATAAAGTTATTTCAGGGGTGAAATGTTATCCTTATAATGAGATTGAAAGACTGGTAAAAGATCTTGATATCAGGATAGCAATTCTGACAGTTCCACCCGATTTCGCAAGAGAGATAGTTGAAGAGGTGGTTCGTTATGGTATAAAAGGTATTCTGAATTTTACGACTATTCCTTTAAACGTACCTTCAGGGGTCTACCTCGAGGAATATGATATGATAACTTCTATAGAAAAAGTTGCCTATTTTGTAAAAGAGAAAAAAATTTAGGGAACGGTATTGACATGAAGATCTTCAAAAACTTTGAGGAGGCAAAAAATATCATCAACCCGGTAGTTACAACCGGATCCTTCGACGGGGTTCATATTGGACATAAAACCATACTTAACCGGCTGAAAATGCTGGCAGAGAAATACCACGGCGAATCGGTATTGATAACATTTGATCCTCATCCCAGAAAAGTTCTATACCCCGATACCGCCGGAAAAGATCTTAAACTGATTAATTCGCAGGAAGAAAAACTTGATCTCCTTGAGAAAGCCGGTCTGGACAATGTAATTATTGTAGAATTCACAAGAGAGTTTTCAAAAGTCACAAGCGAACAATTTGTCAGGGATTTTCTTCATGGCATTCTGCATGCAAAAGTTGTTGTTGTGGGTTTTAACCATCATTTCGGATTCAATAAGGAAGGTGATTATAAACAATTATGGGACTGGCAGGGAAAATATCATTTTGAGGCCGAAGAGATCCCTGAACAGGAGGTATACCATGAAACTGTAAGTTCTACAAAAATCCGTCAGGCTATAAGTGAGGGTTATATTCAGAGAGCTAATGCATACCTCGATCACTATTATATTATTAAGGGTAAACCAGAGAATTATCTGATGAAAGATGCTCCTGATTTACCTCAACTGGTGCAAATACCACTTACCGAAGAATGCAAAATTCTGCCTTCGTGGGGTATATATGCAGTTTCGGTTGAGTCGGGTTTATTAAATTCAAAAGGTATGTCAATAATACACAGGAGATATGATAATACATCAGAAGTTCTTCTGAATATTTTTGATGGGATTAACTTTAATCCTGAAAATAAAGTCACTGTTTCTTTCCATAAAAAGATATACGGAGCTATTAGCTTATCCGATAACGGGGCTGTTGCAAAAATCAACCTGGCAATAGAGGAGATATCGGAACTTATTTATTAAATGGCATCATTACAAAAAGGCCATTTGTTGATTATCTTTGCAGGATGAGGCTAAAGGCAAATGGGAGAAGTTTAAATGAAATTTATTAGAGGAATTACCGCCAGTTTTTGTTTAAAAATTAAATTAAAAATTAATGAAGTTTTCACCTGAGAAATTAAGCATTCCCGATCAACGAATGAAGCCATTCATTGATCCTGAAGAAATATGGAATCTGATAAATAATACCAAACCTGATAAGCAGAGAGTACGAGATGTAATAGCTAAATCGCTTGATAAGCAAAGGCTAACGATGGAGGAGACAGCTGTCCTTATAAACTCTGTCGGAACTGGTCTGGCTGATGAAATTAAACAAGGTGCCCATGAATTAAAGGAAAAGGTATACGGAAACAGGATTGTGCTTTTTGCCCCTCTCTATGTTGGGAACAGATGCGTAAATAATTGTCAGTATTGCGGATTCAGAGTTACAAACGCGGAAGCTATCCGGAAGACGCTAAGTGATAACGATATTGTTAAAGAAGTTGAGGCTCTCGAGGATAACGGGCAGAAAAGATTGATATTAGTTTACGGTGAACATCCTGATTATTCCCCTGAATATATTGCCCATACAGTTAAAATTGTTTATGGTGTAAAAAAAGGTCACGGGGAGATAAGAAGGGTAAATATAAATGCAGCTCCGCTTGATATTGAGGGTTTCAGAACTGTGGGTGAATCCGGTATCGGCACTTACCAGGTATTCCAGGAAACATATCATCCTGAAGCATATAAATGGTATCATCTTGGAGGGAAAAAAAGAGACTATGAATATCGCCTGACAGCACTAGACAGAGCACAGGAAGCGGGAATAGACGATGTGGGAATAGGAGCGCTTTTCGGTCTTTACGACTGGAGATTTGAAGTTATGGGACTTGTCCGTCATACGAATCACCTGGAGGCATGTTATAATGTAGGCCCGCATACAATTTCTTTCCCGCGTATTAAAGATGCCCTCAGCCTTAACATTGACGGTAAATATGAGACAGGAGATGAAGATTTTAAAAAACTTATTGCTATACTTAGACTTGCTGTTCCCTATACCGGATTGATCTTAACTGCAAGGGAGGCTCCTGATGTAAGGAGGGAGGCCATGCAATATGGTGTATCACAGATAGATGGCGGTACAAAACTCGAGCTTGGTTCATATTCGGATACAAAAAATGAAAATCAGAATCTGAATCGCGAACAATTTAAGATAAATGATGCACGATCATTAGCTGAAGTTATCGATGAACTTCTGGAAAACGATTACCTGCCATCGTTCTGCACCTCATGTTACAGAATGGGACGCACCGGAGAACATTTCATGGAGTTTTCAGTACCCGGATTTATAAAAAGATTCTGTACCCCAAATGCTATCCTTACCTTGTCAGAATATATCTGCGATTATGCGAAGGGAGCAACTGTTGAAAAAGGATGGAAAGCTATTGAAAAAAACCTCGGAAAACTTGAAACCGGGGTGGCTGATAGCACCAGGGAAAAAATTACCAGGATTAAACTCGGGGAGAGGGACTTGTATTTCTAATAACAAGTCAACTTTATCCGGACAGGCGGAAGGCCAAGACTTCAAGACAGCTCCGCGGAGCGGGGCAAGACAGCCGAAGGCAAGACAGCTAAATCTGAAAATTGAACATAATTTTAAACATCATGATAAAAGTTCTCGGAATAAAAATCATCGACAGGATAAAAGAAGCNNCGTGAGGCATATATCATTCTTCATCTTAATGGTGATCCGGCTGATACGGATAAGCTTGCATTAGAATTGAAAACACTGGAAGGTATTGAGATCAGGGAGATGACATTCACCTCTGATAAAGAAACTCTGAATGTTGAATCGATCAAAAACAGTGTAGAGATTCTTTGTATTCTTGTCGAAAGAAGCCCGTCTGTGATTTTATCGGTACAGAAACTTCTTACTTCTTATGGCTGCAATATCCGCACCCGTCTGGGCGTAAATGAAGTATTCTTCGGAGAACCCGCAGGACTGATTATTCTTGAATTAAAAGGAGATGAAAAACAACGAATTCTTCTTGAAAAGGATTTGAAAACCTTAAATAAAGTTCATGTCAGAACGATGGTATTCTGAAAATTAAAACGGTTCTTAGTTCCGGATGCTGGGTTCTGGTTCATTTCTAGATGTTACTTCATCCAACATCCGGTACCAGGTATCCATCACAACCTACTCCTCCAGAGTTTCATACAATCCGACAGCCATTGCTTCCAGTCTGCGTTCAACCGGAACAAGTTTCAAAGATTGTACAATGCGTACTTTATGCATTTCAAGAGGGATCTGTTTCCCATTGAAGAATTTTACAGTACCTTATCTATTTTTATACAAAAGCAAAGAAAAGATGGTTGAAAATTTATAATTTAGTTTTTAATACTTGATTTTTTAATCATTTGTATATTCTTTCACTATAATGCTTTGAATCGCCCCATTCACCATATATAACTTCAGCATCAGCAAGGCTGACACGGGCTTCGAGACAGCTCTGACAATCTTCTGCTGAATCGTCAGTACACGGTTTATTATCATATAGTTTATAACTGTCCCTGTATTTACCGGGTGTGATATTAGGCATAAGGATATTTGCACCAATCTTAACAGCCTTTTCCCTGCCAATAGGATCAATGGCCTGAAGTGCGGTAGCTGCAACAATATTAATATCTCTCATCATTACCCTGATTATGGCAATCATTTTAAGTGTTAGATCAAATCTATCCTTAAGAGGCATCAGTTTCTCATAATGTGCAATAAGCGGAGTGTCGGCATGCTCAATATATGGGCCCATGCCACACATGTCGATATTAAAATTTTTCATAAAAAGAAGGTCGCCGGCAAGATCGTCCATCGTTTGAAATGGCAAACCAATCATTACCCCGGTGCCGGTCTGGTAACCAATATCCTGCAGGCTTTTAAGGCAGTTTAGCCTGTGATTGAAATCATGTTTTGAATCATGCGGATGGATCTTGTTATAAAGCGACTGGTTGGTCGATTCAACCCTGAGAAGATAGCGATGGGCACCTGCGTCATACCATTTTTTATACACGTCAGGTTCCTGTTCACCAACAGATAATGTAACACCTAATTCTCCACCTGATAGTTTCTTGATTTTATGAAGAAGATTCTCGATTCTGTCTGTTACAAACGGGCTTTCAAGTTCGCCCGACTGGAGGGCTATTGATCCATAACGGTTATCAAAAGCAAATTTAGCTGCTGCAAGTATTTCATCATCAGATAAATTGTAACGGGTTAAATTCTTATTGCCCTTTCTTATCCCACAATACAGGCAATCTTTGCTGCAGATATTTGAAAATTCAATTAGACCCCTGAACCATACCTTATTACCAATATATTTTTCTTTGATTTCCGCGGATTTTTTAAAGAGGAGAGTTCTGTTTTCACCTTTAGATTGCAGAAGTGAAATAATATCTTCCCTTGTAAAAATATCCTTCTCAAGTATCTCTTTTATTGTCAATCCCATACCCTTTATTATCTGTCTGCAAAGATACGAAAAGCGGGTTAAATTCCTGCCTTAAATGCCCAATCCTTCCCCCCAGTGGTTTACCTCACCCTAAATCCCTCTCCCCTGGGAGAAGGACTTTATAACCTTTTTCTTCTTGGTTTTGTCTTTTTACTTTTGTCTTTTGTCCTCGAGTTCTCCTCTTTTCTTATTCCCCCATTCTCCAATTCTTTCCTAAAATCCTCTTCCAAACATCCCCCATAAGGTAATTTTAAGATCTTCCCACCTTCTCATCGCAGCATCTGCAAAGCTGTTTGTATAAGAAGTGACATATTTCTTTGCCTCTTCATTTTTACCATCCTTTACCAATTCAACAACTCTTTTTTCTACAGAAGGCATCTCTGCAAATGCTTTATCTTCAAATTCCTGAACATTAGGTTCAATAAGAGTCCTTCCTTTCGACCAGTTTACTGTTGCAAGCCTGTTAGCCTCACGGAATGACCAGATGGCTGCATCAGTTCTGTAACGTTGCTGGCCACAAACACTGAAAGAAGTGGGTAGACTTAATACACCGGAGAAAATGGGGATTCTGGGACTCTCGCCGGGGTTATCAAATGAAAACCAGGCAATGGCACCGACCTCATCTGGAAGCCAGTCACGGCATTGAATTACATGTGAATAGGAGCATCCTGCGATTGCAATAGTTCTCTGGCGCTCAACCAGCCCGGGCTTTATTTCATTCAGTAAAGTACGGATATCATTATTCATCCAGTTGCTGATGACAGGTGTTTTAACATGTTTCTCCGTCTCTTTTCCATCTTTATCTTTTTCTTTTACAGTTATAAGCAGATTCTTAGTCATATCCCACTGTGTTCCTTCATAGGTCTCCCTGTAGAATTTCATAATATCACGAGGAGATTGTTTCTTTTCCGGTTTTACAGAAAATGGAAGTTCCTCTGCATCAAAAGAAAGATTTAAAGACGGAGCGAGAGTGCTGAGAATATAAAATTCTCTTATTGCGAATGGTTTTTTACCATTAATAATTTTCCAGAATTTAAGAGGCTCTTTTCCATCCCAGTAACCAAGATTCTTAGCAACATTTTGCAAATCAGTGCTGTACATGAAATAGTCACGATTCTTAAAATCAATAACCGAGATCCTTGAAATGTTTGCACACACCCCGACGTTTTCATCAGGAATTCTCTCTGCGCACCAGATTGCTGAGGGTTTTCCTTTGCCAGAACCTGCAATTTCCAATTGCCATACCTCTTTAGGATCTGCTAAAGTTATGCACTCCGCCAGGTCAGCATATCCATATTCTTCGGCGAATTTACCAATAAGTATTATTGCTTCTCTAGCTGTCTTGCACCTTTGCAATGCAATCTTTTCAAGCTCCTCAATAAAAAACATACCATCTGCATTTATGAGCTCTTCTCGTCCGTAAATAGTTGTTTCTCCAATGGCCAGTTGTTTTTCATTAAGACATGGATAGGCTGTATTCAGAAATGCGAATGTCTCGGAAACCTCAGGAATTTCACCCTTTTTTGTTACCTTAGTCATATCCCATGCCTCTTCAGTATGGAGCATTCCTGAATAAACAGGGTGCATTATTCCTTGTTCAAATTTTTGATGTGGGTAGATTTCAAGCCAGGTTCTGTAATTCCCGTCACAACTGTGAGAAGTCATAACTGACCCGTCACAGGAAGCACGTCTGCCAACCATAATAGTAGTGCAGTTCTCCCCATAACCTGGCCTGTCTGTGTCTATATCTGAATACTGTGCATGAGCAAAGAATGAAAAACAGAATAAGAACACTATTGTCCAACTCCACCTTGGATTCACATTTTTCATAAGAAGGGGATTTAAGTTCGTTATTTGCATATGACTTATTACAAAAGTAATTTTTTAAGGCAGATACTCAATACCCTCAATGTCTACTTTTAAAATAATCGTCAACTGCCTGATGGGAGCCCAAATCTGCCTATTTAATTCAGGAGGGTTTTTTAAGATTGCCTCGCCCTCCTTTGTTGGGCTCGCAATGCCAGGGTAATTAATTATATTTGAGGTTGCGAGCTGAACTGAATTAATAAAAGTCCTCGATCATTGCGAGGAGAGAAGCGACGAAGCAATCTCATTTTTCAGGTCCGCATATCTCATGACAATTATCTTGTCTTGTGCTAATTATTTTTATTATCTTGCCTTTAATATTTTAGATCAGAAATTGGTTGTAAAAGGTTATATATCAGAAAAGTATTTATTTGTCGTTGCACATAATGTCGGCTTCCTCAAACGTTTTGCCGGTTTGTAGTTTTCTGTCATCCCGAATTATTGAATTTCATAATTCATTCCTTCATCATTCTTGTTGCTTATGATAAATGAAAAACTTATAAATCCCGCCAGCATTGTTGTTGTAGGAGGATCAGACGACCTTTATAAACCCGGGGGGAAGGTCCTCAAAAATATTATCGATGGAAAATATGGAGGGAATCTTTACGTAGTTAACCCTAAACATGACATTATCCAGGGGATCAAATCATACAGAGATTTAAATGATATCCCCGTAACCGATCTGGCAATACTTGCTATTTCTGCCACTTCATGCTTACCTGCAGTAGAGATACTCGCGAGAGATAAAAATACCAGGGCTTTCATCATTATTTCAGCTGGATTCAGTGAATCAGGAAGTGAGGGACTTAAGCTTGAGAAAGAAATTGTTGAAATCATCGATAAGGCAGGTGGTTGTCTTATCGGACCAAACTGCATAGGGGTTATTACACAATCATATCAGGGTGTTTTTACATCTCCTGTTCCAAAACTAAACAGAAAAGGATGCGATTTTGTTTCAGGATCAGGAGCTACCGCGGTCTTTATTTTTGAATCAGCAATGCCCAAAGGTTTGAACTTTTCAAGTGTGTATTCAGTCGGGAACAGTGCTCAGACCGGAGTGGAGGAAGTTCTTGAGTTCTGGGATAAAACTTATGAGCCCCAAAAAAGTTCTCCTATAAAATTGATCTATGTTGAGAGCATCCGGAATCCGGATAAACTGCTTCATCACGCCTCATCACTTATAAGAAAAGGGTGCAGGATTGCCGCAATAAAAGCCGGAACAACTGAAGCAGGCAGCAGGGCAGCTTCCTCGCATACAGGTGCAATGGCTTCATCCGATTTGGCAGTAGAAGCATTATTCCGTAAAGCCGGAATAGTAAGGTGTTCAGGTCGCGAAGAGCTGACAACTGTATCATCTGTATTTTTTCACAAAAATCTTAAAGGCAAAAACATTGCTATCATTACACACGCTGGCGGACCAGCTGTGATGCTTACTGACGCACTATCGGCCGGAGGCATGAATATTCCAACGATAACTGGTATTCATCACGATAATTTGCTTGCTATGATGAATCCGGGAGCATCCGCTATTAATCCGATTGATATGATCGCAACTGCCACTAATGATCAGCTTGACAAGGTTATAGAATATGTCGATAAAAAACTTCCGCTTATTGACGGTATGAGTGTGATTTTTGGCAGCAATGGTTTAAATGATATGACAGAGATTTATGATCTTTTGCATAAAAAAATCAGGGATTGCAACAAACCACTTTATCCGATATTACCCTCAGTGACAAGTTCATCCAAAGAACTGGAATATTTCCTTAACAAAGGTCATGTCAATTTCCCTGATGAAGTTGTTCTGGGACGTGCATTAACTAAAATATTCAATACTCCATCACCAGCGGAAGAAAAGATTTTTCTTGAGAATATTGATGTGTCGCTTGTAAGGCAGATCATAGATAAATCTCCTGATGGTTATCTGGAACCAGCAACCATACAAAGACTACTTAATGCAGCACATATACCTGTTGTGAAGGAAAAAGTTGTCAATTCAAAAAAGGAGCTGTTATCGGTTGCAAACAAAACCGGTTACCCTCTTGCGCTTAAAGTAGTTGGCCCGGTTCATAAATCGGATGTTGGTGGTGTAACACTCAATATTAAATCGGTGAAACATCTTGAGGCTGAGTTCAGAAGAATGATGCAGATAAAGGGAGTAAAGTCTGTGCTAGTACAACAAATGCTTTCAGGCACTGAACTGTTTATAGGAGCAAAATATGAACCCCGCTTCGGCCACATTATTCTATGTGGTCCTGGAGGAATTTTTGTGGAAGCTCTTGGTGATGTGTCATCCGGACTTGCTCCCCTCACTTTTAATGAAGCAGAATCTATGATAAGGAGTCTCAGGAGCTATAGTATAATTCGGGGGACCCGTGGAAAGCCCGGAATTAATGAATCAAAGTTTGCCGAGATTATTGTAAGACTGTCAAGTCTATTGAGGTATGCTACTGAAATAAAGGAGATGGACCTGAATCCCTTGATTGGAAGCCCTGATGGAATTACAGTTGTTGATGCCAGGATCAGAATTGAGAGGGAATCTTAGCGTAGTTTTTACTTCCTGTTAAAATTTATATTTATATTCGAAAATTCTTTTTACTAATAAAATTGTTAAAGATATGATTATCCATCAGTTATCAGTTTTTCTTGAAAATAAATCAGGGCGTCTTACCGAAGTACTTGAAGTTCTTGGAGAGGAGAATATCAGGATAACTGCATTAAGCGTTGCTGATACTACAGAATTTGGGATCTTGCGTCTTATTGTTTCTGATCCTGAGAGGGCAAGAGAGCTTCTTAAATTGCAAAATTTCACAGTAAACCTTACTGATGTTATTTCCGTGATGGCTCCCAGCGAAGCAAAACACTATGCAAAAATTTTGAAGATCCTTTCAGATATTGACATAAGTGTTGAATATACCTACGCATTTTCTGTTGGTGATAAATCAATTATAATCCTCCGTTGCAGCGATACTGAGAATGCTATTAAAGCACTGAAAAGTCATGAAATGGAATTGCTTAAGGCCAGCGATTTATATAAAATTTAATAAACTCATTGGATTAAATCTTCTATTATGGAAATTTGGAACCCCCATTTCGAGTGCATGGATCGAAAAGGAATTTCACGTGTTCAGAGTGAAAGACTAAGAGAAACAGTTGAAAGAGTGTATTTCAATGTCCCTTACTACAGGAACAAAATGCAGGAAGCCGGATTAGGACCGGAAAGCATTCAAACAATTGATGATATAGTCAAGTTGCCATTTACTACGAAACAGGACCTTAGAGACAATTATCCTTTCGGGTTATTTGCCGTTCCAATGAGTGAGATTGTACGCGTCCATGCTTCGTCGGGCACTACCGGTAAACCAACAGTAGTCGGGTATACCCGAAATGATATAAGCACCTGGTCGGAAGTTATGGCCCGTACACTGACAAGTGCGGGTGCAAACAAAAATGATTTCATACAGGTTGCTTATGGTTATGGACTTTTTACCGGGGGTCTGGGTCTCCATTACGGAGGTGAAAAGATAGGAGCATCTGTAATTCCAATTTCGGGAGGTAATACTGTAAGACAAATACAGCTTATGCACGATTTTGGGAGCACAGTTCTGGCCTGCACTCCTTCTTATGCACTGTTCCTGTCAGAAGCAATACAGGAAAGCGGGATTAAACGTGAAGATTTAAAGTTAAGAGTTGGCGTTTTCGGTGCTGAACCCTGGACAGAGAACATGCGTCGGGAGATTGAAGACAAGCTGAGGATCAAAGCTATAGATATTTATGGACTTAGTGAAGTCATTGGTCCTGGAGTTGCAAGCGAGTGCATGATTCAGGAGGGATTACACATAAATGAGGATCATTTTTTCCCTGAAATTATTGACCCTAAAACTCTTAAGGTTTTGCCCTCCGGAAGTACCGGCGAATTGGTTTTTACAACAATTACCAAGGTAGGATTGCCGCTTATTCGTTACCGGACACGTGATCTGACACGGCTTACATATGATACTTGTAAATGCGGCAGGACAATGGTAAGAATGGATAAATGTCTGGGGCGCAGTGATGATATGCTTATCATTCGGGGAATAAATCTCTTCCCTTCACAAGTAGAGAGTGTCCTGCTTGAAATGAATGAAATCAAGCCGCATTACCTGTTAATTGTCGACAGAGTTAATAATCTTGACACTCTTGAACTGAAGGTAGAGGTTGATGAGGCATTCTTTCAGGATAAGATCAGTCAGCTGGAGTCTCTTCGGCAGAAACTGCAAAATAATCTGGAAAGCTCACTTGGACTAGGCATTAAGGTGACTCTGGTTGAACCAAAGATAATTGAGAGAAGTGAAGGCAAATCCCAACGGGTAATTGATAAACGGAAATATTAATTCTCCTGAAACGACATGACTGAAATTCCAATATCATTTGAAACTATAAAGACCCTGGCCCATACTATTGGCATCCCCTCTCCTGGCGCCTCTTCGATACGTGAGATTGTTCATCTTGTAAATAGAATTGAAAAGAAAACAGGTATTAAATTCATCAGGATGGAAATGGGTGTTCCGGGTCTCCCTGCTCCCTCTATAGGAATTGAAGCAGAAATAGCTGCACTTAAATTAGGTGTTGCATCTATTTACCCTGACATATCAGGTATTGAACCCCTAAAAAAGGAAACTTCAAGATTTATTAAACTCTTCCTTAATATTGATATTGATCCGGAGGGTTGTATTCCCACAGTCGGTTCAATGATGGGAGCGATGGTCAGTTTTCTGGTAGCAAACAGAAATGACAAAACCAAAGAGGGAACTTTGTTTATCGACCCGGGTTTTCCTGTTCAGAAACAACAGGTTAAAATGCTTGGACACGATTACTGTTCATTTGATATTTATAATTACAGGGGAAAGAAACTTAAGGAAAAACTTGAATCACATCTGAAATCAGGGAAAATATCCTCCTTGCTTTTTTCAAATCCGAATAATCCTTCATGGATCTGTCTCACGGAGGAAGAACTTGCTATTATAGGCGAACTTTCTAAGAAATACGATGTTATCGTCATTGAAGATCTGGCTTACTTCGGTATGGATTTCCGGAAAGACTATTCAAATCCGGGCAAACCACCCTTTCAACCAACAGTTGCCCGTTATACTGATGAATACATAATGCTTATTTCAAGTTCAAAAATATTCAGCTATGCAGGTCAGAGAATTGGTATGATGGCTATATCCGATCAGCTTTTTGATAGATCCTATCCCGATCTGTTAAGATATTATTCAACAGATAAGTTTGGACATTCAGCTATCTTTGGCGCGTTGTATGGTTTGTCAGCAGGAGTTTCTCATTCGGTTCAGTACGGTTTAGCTGCTCTTTTGAAAGCAGTTAATGATGGAACTTACAATTATCGGAATGATGTAATGGAATATGGAGAAAAGGCCAGGGAAATGAAAAGGATGTTTATTTCGAATGGATTCCGGATAGTTTATGACAGGGACCTTGATGACCCGCTTGCCGATGGTTTTTATTTTACAATCGCTTATCCCGGCATGTCGGGCGACGAATTGATTGAGCAGCTTCTCTGCTATGGAATCAGCGCCATTTCGCTTAATACAACTGGAAGTGAAAGGCCTGATGGTTTGCGGGCATGTGTTTCACAGGTTCCGCGTGAACAATTTGGTGACCTTGAAATACGTTTAAAAGAATTCAGTACGGATCATCCGTTAAAAAAGAATTAATAATTGATAATATGGCAAAGATAAGGGGCAGTATTGTAGTAAATATTGAGAAGTGCAAAGGATGCGAAGTATGCATGGTTACTTGTCCGACAGGTACTATCGCTATGGCTAAAGAGGTGAACGGGAAGGGCTACAATTATGCATTTCCTGCAAATCCGGAGCTATGCATCGGATGTGCTAATTGTGCTATGGTTTGTCCGGATGGTGTAATAACAGTTTATAAAACAAAAATATAAACATGTAATGGAAAAGGAATTAAGATTAATGAAAGGAAATGAAGCAGTTGCTGAAGCAGCAATCCGTGCCGGAGTAGATGGCTACTTTGGGTATCCCATTACACCTCAGACTGAAATCATTGAATATCTGATGGAAGCAAATCCAGCTGAGACTACAGGTATGGTTGTTCTTCAGGCTGAGAGCGAAGTTGCGGCAATTAACATGGTTTATGGTGGTGCGGCATGCGGCAAAAAAGTTATGACATCTTCCTCATCACCGGGGATAAGTCTGAAACAGGAGGGCATTACCTATATAGCCGGTGCGGAACTTCCATGCCTTATTGTAAATGTTGTCAGGGGTGGTCCGGGTCTTGGTACTATCCAGCCTGCCCAGTCAGATTACTTCCAGGCAACAAAAGGNNGGGCAAATGATGGAGAAAGTATACCTTAGTCCCTATAAAGAGAGATCAAAGTCTGTTCCTGATTGGGCAACCACAGGCAAACCTCCGACAAGAGAAAGAAATATTATAACTTCCCTCGATCTTGATCCCAACCGGCAGGAATTGTTTAACAGAAAGCTCCTGGCTAAGTATGATGAGATTAGGGATAAAGAGGTAAGGTTTGAAGAATTTCAATGTGAAGATGCTGAATATCTTCTGGTTGCATACGGTACAAGTGCACGCGTGTGTCAGAAGTCAGTTCAGCTTGCAAGGGAACAGGGTATAAAGGCAGGCTTATTGAGGCCTATTACGCTTTTCCCGTTTCCTACAAAAAGAATCAATGAGCTTGCCGGAAAAGTTAAAGGCATGCTCTCGGTCGAAATGAGCGCCGGACAGATGGTAGAAGATGTTCTTTTGTCTGTAAATGGGAAAGTTCCTGTTTATCATTTTGGCAGAATGGGTGGTATTGTAACAACCCCTGAAGAGGTGGTTGAAAATCTGAAATCAAAATTCATAGGAGGCTGACAAATGGTTGAATTTTCAGGAATTAAAGAGATAATTAAACCGGAAAACCTGGTATATAAGAGAACTGATATTATGACAGATAACACCCTGTCGTATTGCCCTGGATGCGGACATGGGACAGCGCACAGGATCATTGCTGAAATAATTGGTGAAGAAGGTCTTCAATCTGAGGCAATAGGTGTGTCGCCGGTTGGATGTTCTGTCTTCATGTATAACTATCTTGACATTGACTGGCAGGAGGCTGCACATGGACGTGCTCCGGCAGTGGCTACTGCAATCAAACGCCTGTTACCTGAAAAATTTGTATTTACTTACCAGGGCGACGGTGATCTCGCAGCAATTGGCACAGCAGAAACAATTCATGCGTGCAACAGAGGTGAAAATATTATGATTATCTTTATTAATAATGGTATCTATGGAATGACAGGCGGCCAAATGGCACCGACAACTCTTCCAGGCATGAAATCATCAACTTCACCATATGGAAGGGATGTTAAAACCATGGGGTTCCCTCTTAAAATAACCGATATTGTTGCAACTCTTCCTGGTTCTTATTATGTCACAAGACAAAGCGTTCATACTGCAGCGAACGTTAAAAAGACGAAGAAAGCAATAAGAAAAGCTGTTCAGTACCAGAAACTAAATAAAGGTACCTGTCTTATTGAAATAGTCTCAAACTGTCCGTCAGGTTGGAAAATGACACCGGTTCAGTCAAATAAATGGATGGAGGAAAATATGTTCCCGTATTATCCGCTGGGAGATCTTAAAACACCGGTAGAATAGTCAATTCATAGAAATAAAGAAATTCAAAAAGACATGACTGAGGAAATAATTATAGCCGGATTCGGAGGACAAGGTATCCTTTCAATGGGGAAAATAATTGCATATTCAGGTGTTATGCAGGATATGGAAGTAAGCTGGATGCCTTCATACGGACCGGAAATGCGTGGTGGAACAGCAAATGTCATTGTGATTGTAAGTAGTGAAAGGATCAGTTCACCTATAATTAAAAGTTTCGATACTGCAATAATCCTGAACCAGCAATCACTTGATAAATTTGAAAGTTCGGTTAAGCCTGGTGGCGTTCTTATCTATGACGGGAACGGCATTACAAGGCATCCTGAAAGAAAAGATATCAATATCTATCGTGTTGAAGCCGCTGAAGAGGCTTCAAGGATGAACAGCCCGAAAACATTCAATACTATTGTTCTTGGAGGCTTCCTTAAAGTGAAACCGATAATTAAACTGGAGAATGTTATTAAAGGGTTAAAGAAATCTCTGCCTGAAAGATATCATAATCTCATCCCCATGAATGAAAAGGCTCTTAAAAGGGGTGAAGAGATTATCAAGGAAGTTCAGAAAGCAAAATTATAACTTTTGGACACACGACACAAGGTAAAAATAATCCGTGTGTCGTGAGCCGCGTGTCGGTTTACTTTTCATAGAAATGCATTTCCTTTATATATTTCCACACTGATGTTGGAAGGAAATAAGACATATCCTTTCCGTTTTTAATTCCATTGCGAATGAATGTTCCCGAGATTTCCATAAGAGGAGCATTTATTTTATGAATATCTGCGGTCAAAAGTATCTGATCGAGAAGGAGTGAGGCTGGTTTTTCTGATTCGGCACGAGGATAAACATATATAGAATACTTTCTGACAAGTTCCGCCGCATTTTTCCATTTATGAAGTGTAAAAAGATTGTCTTCGCCCATTACCAGGCAAAACTCATTTTTAGGGTATTTTTCTTTCAGATATGTCAGGGTATCAATAGTATATGAAGGTATTGGCAATTTGAATTCTATATCTGAGGCTTTAAGTCTGTCGTTATCTCCAATTGCCAGCTGTGACATATATAGACGATGATGATCGGCCAGAAGAGTCTCTTTCTTTTTTAAAGGATTGTGAGGACTTACTATGAACCAAACCTGATCGAGTCCGGCAAATTCGGTCATATACCCTGCAATTGCCAAATGGCCAATATGAACAGGGTTAAAAGATCCGAAGTATAAACCTATTTTTGCCATCCGGGTATAGTAAATTATCTTCCGAGAAAAGAAGAAACAGTTTTTAATGTTTCTTCTTTTGCTTTATCCAGCTGGTGATTCACAATGACTGTATCGAACTGGTCAACAAGTTTTAACTCCTCCTTTGCTTTTTCAACTCTTATTTTAATTTTTTCCGGAGTGTCAGTCGCTCTTTTTATAAGCCTGTTCTCAAGTTCCGCCACTGAAGGAGGCATGATGAAGATTGCGATAGCGTTTGTCCCAAATTTATTTTTCAGGCTTATCCCTCCATTGACATCGACATCAAATAAAACATAATGGTTCATTGCCCATATCCTTTCCAGTTCACTTTTCAGTGTCCCATAGAAATGATCTTTATAAACTTCTTCCCATTCAACAAATTCATTGTTTTCAATTCTGTTTTTGAATTCCTGAACAGAAAGAAAAAAATAGTCTTCTCCATCCTTTTCATTTCCCCTTATTGGCCTGGTGGTGGCTGATACTGAAAAAGACAGATTTAGTCCACTATCGAGCAGATGTTTGACTATAGTGGTCTTCCCTGAACCTGATGGTGCCGATATAATTACTAGTTTCCCGTCCATTTCATATTTTTTATTCTAGGCTCAACGGTGCAAGGGCGTAAAGGCAAGAAAATAAGCATATTAAATTCCATTTTACTTTTTCCCCGTTGTGCCGTTGTGCCATTGCGCCTTTACGCCTTTACGCCTTTACGTCTTTATGCCATATTACTATAATACATTCAGTGTTTGTTCTTTTATCTTTTCAAGCTCATCCTTCATCATTACAACAAGTTTCTGAATTGAAGCATCATTTGCTTTGGAACCTATTGTGTTTATCTCACGACCAATCTCCTGAGCTATAAAATTCAATATTTTCCCGTTTGGCGCTGAAGTATTAATTGTTTCAATGAAATAATCACAATGGGTTTTAAGCCTTACTTTTTCTTCGTTGATATCATATTTTTCAAGGTAGAATATTATTTCCTGTTCAAACCGGTTCTTATCGACTTTTTCAGAACCCAGGTTCTCATCCAGAAGAGACATCAGCTTTTCCCTGATTTTGGTAATCCTTCCTGTTTCAAATGTCTGGACAGTTTCAAGTAAGGATAAAATTTTCCCGATACATTTATTGAGATCTGCCATAATTGAGTTCCCTTCCTCAATTCTGTACAGGTCGAGCATCGTAACCGATTCAATAATCTGCGTCCTGACAATTTCCCATTCGGCCTCGCTCATCTCAGGCTTTTCAGTTTTCAAAGTGTCGGGGAGTTTCATTATGGCTGTAAAAATCTGATCATCAAGGTCTATTTTGAGTTCGGCGGCTATTTCTTTAAACTGATTATAATAATTTCTGACCGCTGATTTGTTAATTACAGTAACAACTTCATTATCGAGCAAATCACAAAAGATTGAAAAATCAATCTTCCCTCTGTCGAGTCTCTGACTGATGATATTTCTGATTTCAGGTTCCTTTTCCCTGTAAAGCCATGGGAGCTTTGTATTTAAATCAAGTTGTTTGGAATTGAGTGATTTTATTTCTATTGTTATTTTTTTCTGTAGTGTTTCAGCAATGGCTTTTCCATAGCCTGTCATGGATTTTATCATTTCCTCAATATTATTAAGTATAAAAGTGAACCGAGTGTAAGTTATATATTTCCTTGGTAAATTGCTAATATCAGCTTGCTATAAGAACTATTAAAGTCGTGTTAAAATCTTTCCAGCCTGACAGTAAAATGTCTCATAATGGGTGCTTCCCAGACAATTTTAACTCCTCTTTTTATCCGGTCTCTTTTTTCGAAAACACTCCCGACAGTTGCAGCAACGTAATTCATATGGTTATCGGTATAGACTCTTCTTGGTATTGCAAGTCTGACTGTTTCAAGATCTGGATAACGGTTTTGACGGGTTACCGGATCCCTGTCTGCCATCAAAGCACCTATTTCAATTCCTCTAACCCCTCCTTCTGTATAAAGCTTAAGTGCCAGGGTCTGTGCTGGAAATTCTTCTTTTGGAATATGTGAAAGGAATTTCTTTGCATCAATGAATATGGCGTGTCCGCCAAAAGGTTCGAGAACCGGAATTCCGTACTCCTTCATCCTTATTCCAAGTCTGGAAACCTGATTTATACGCGATTCTAGATATAGATATTCAGTACCCTCATAAAGTCCCTGTGCAAGGGCATTCATGTCCCTTCCTGACATGCCACCGTAAGTTATAAAACCCTCATATAGAATATTATATGTTGAAGCTTTACGAAANNGAGAACATTTCCCTTGCTATATCCCTGATATCTTTATCAGCATAACCATCTTCTCTCGTCTTGATAAAATATGCATTCTCAGCAAATCGGGCAGAGTCAATAATAAGCTTGATACCATATTTGGTTGAAATCCGTCTAACCTCTCTCAGGTTGGCCATACTTACCGGTTGTCCGCCTGCAATATTATTAGTGACTGTAACAATTATGAAGGAGATTTTCCCGGACGGATTGGTTTTAAGAACATTCTCCAGTTTTTCAATATCAACATTTCCTTTAAACGGATGCCAGATTGTTGTGTCAGAAGCAGCATCAATAGTACAATCCACAGCTGTTGCCTTTCTGAATTCTATATGACCTTTTGTTGTATCAAAATGTGAATTCCCGGGCACGATGTCTCCTTCTTTAACAAGAACTGAGAAGAGAACGTTTTCAGCGGCTCTTCCCTGATGAGTGGGCAGGAAAAAATCGAATCCGGTCATTTCTTTTATCGCATCTTTCAGTTTATAATATGATGATGCCCCTGCATAGCTTTCATCTCCAAGCATAATTTCGGACCACTGTTTATCNNTTAAAAAGATTGAAATAAGCATCTTTAATCCAGCGCACCCTCTGTTCTTTCGTACTTCTGTATATGTTTTCGACCATTTTGATTTTAAATGGTTCTGTGAATGGCAAGTCCATGATTAAATTGATTATAAAAAAGATTAAAAATTTGAATGATATTTATAATACTGATATTAAGTCAGTTAGATTGACTTATGACGCAGTATTCCAGAGAAGAAATCTCTGTTTTTGATATTCTTGTATATATCAATCAGAATATTTTCCGTTAACAATATAAGGCAGATCAATTTTTTAAATTGTTTTTGTAAAATTAAAAGTATTTTGCGACATTTTCAACAAAGAAATCTGATCTGAAAAATAATATATAATGAATACTAGAATTTTTAAATTTTGTTTAACAACTATTTTCATAACCATCTATCTTTCAGCTTTTTCTCAGGAAAATACTAAAGAGACAAGAATAACTGATGCATTACTTGATTCCTTAAAGAAAGACGGTGCGATTATTAGCGATAATCAAAAGCGACCTGAAATTGTACTTTCAACGAACGAGGCTGTGAAGTATCTTCGACATAGATTTGATCTTCACTTAAAGAAAGGTATCGGTGACACTTTCAGGCAGGCAATTGGACAACTTATCTATGAAACGGAACACCCTGCTATCGATTCGCTGAGGAATATGCTTATAAAATATCCATTTGATTCACTCAACCTCAGGCTATTTGAAGAAAGCAAATCATCTGACAGTAAAAAATATCTATCGGAATCTAAGGATACAACAGATCTGGGGAAATCAGATACCCTTAATGATGCAAGATCATCAAACTCCGGATTTCCATTCAATTATTATAATTATCCTTTCCGTACAGATTCGATTAAAGCTGCTGTCGAATCTTTACTAAACTACCTTGACAATCGCGATTCAACTGTAATTTATTTTACAGGGACTGGAAAATCTGTTACTCCGATTATGATTAATTCAAAGTCGGATAAGGAGATACGTTACTGGCTGAAAAACGAATTATCCGATTCAATAACAGTATGGATAGGAAACCCCTCAAGAAATACAATCGGTCTTTATCTTGAACAGGGAGTCGACTTTAAAAGACCTGTGACGCAGAGAAATTATGCAAATGCAAAAATCGATATGGAGCATCCTGATAATTCAAAATTAATTAAAGGTCATGAGATCCTTATTAGAACTCAATACTGGAAATTCCGAAAAGAATCCTCGTTTATTTTCAGTCAGGCATCCCTGACAAACTGGGTGAAAGGCGGGGATAACAGTATTTCAACATCAATGGATGTCACCTGTTACGCCGATTACATCGATATACCATTAAAATTATCCTCGAATAATTTTATAAGGATGAATCTCGGGTTTCTGAAATCAGGTGATATTCCTTTGAGGAAAAACATCGATCTTCTTGAGACTAACTCAAAATTAGACCATAAAGCATTTGGTAAGTTTGACTTCAGTGCAATCCTTTTGTTTAAGACCCAGGTAGCCCCGGGTTACGATTTCAATTCAGAACCATCTGTTATGGTCTCTAAGTTTATGAACCCTGCTGTGCTAACTATTGGTTTTGGACTTGATTATCAACCAAATAAGACCACATCTCTAAACTTTTCCCCACTTTCATACAAGGGTACTTTCATAACTGACACTGCACACATCGACCAGACTAAGTATGGCATTCCAAAAAACAGAAAATCACTTAATGAACCTGGAGTTAGTTTTATGATAACAAACGAGTGGAAACCATTGGAAACAGTCTCAGTCATAAACAGGTTGCAGTTATTTACCAATTATATTCATAATCCTCAGAATGTAGATGTCGATTGGGAAATGATAGGAGTGGTAAACCTGAACTGGTTCACTGATGTGCGGTTAGATACACATCTCATTTTTGATGATGACACCAAAACGCCTGAACTTGATAAGAATAAAAAACCTGTATTATTGCCCGACGGAACAGTGAAAAAAACTGCCAGAATTCAATTCAAGGAGATAATCGGAATCTCATTTGTTTTCAGGTTTTAGAGTACATGGAAAGACAAATATTCATATGAAGAATAAATAACAGACTCTGTTGCTAATTTGTTTATAAAGCTTTTACAGCTCTTTCTGGTATATCCTGAATTTCTTGACTACCTGGCAACCGATTCTTTCATATTCGCCTCTCATCTTGAGGTTATTTTCAAGAACCAAATGGCTATCAATCATTTCCATCTTATGCTTGATCCCTGACTGGAGAATTTTAACGCCCATCAGTACCTCAAGACCTTTCCCTCTGTAATCTTTCTTAACGCCGCCAAGCATCATCAGCAATTTTTTTGATCTTTTGGAATCTCTCAGGATCTTGAAAATCCCGAACGGGAATAATTTACCTTTTGCGTCCCGGATTCCTTTGCTTAAATCGGGCATGCCAACGGCAAATCCCACCAACTTACCACCTGTTTCAATAACTTTAATAAAGTTGGGATCGAGAATTGGCAGGTAACGCGCAGCAAATTCTGATTTTTCTTTATCATTGAGAGGAACAAATCCGTATATTTCCGCAAAGGTTTCATTCATAAGCTCCAGCACATCAATGATATATGGTTTAAGTTCCCTTTTGGAATTGAATTCAATGATCTTATACTCCTTGTTACTATCTACCCTCGACAAAACTTTTTCATATATAGGAGGGAATTTTTCAGGCAATATACCCAGGTAGTCTACAAGATCTACCTTCTTTTCATACCCCTCAGCTTCTATGAGCTCAGGCATATATGGTGAATTGGTCGGAGCTGTCATGAACTGTGGATATTCAAATCCTTCAATCTGAAATCCCTGGGGGTCCTTGTCAGAAAATCCGAGGGGTCCTATTATCATTGTCATCCCCTTTTGTCTTACCCAATCTTCAACCCTGGTTAATAGGGCATGGAAAACCTCCTTATCATTATAGCACTCCATAAAACAGAAACGTCCATGCTGCTCATTATTAATGGCATTATAACGGTTATTTACTAACCCCATTATCCTTCCCACAGGTTTTTTATCTCTGTAAGCCAATAAAAGGATTGCATCGGCATACTGGTATGATTTATTCTTCTTTTTATCGTATAACTCCCTTTCATCCATATAGATAGGAGGAAGCCAATCAGGTTCATGCTTATGAACTTTTTCCGGTAGATAAATGAAGTCGCGACGGTCTTTTCTGGTAAGTACCTCTTTAATAACTAATTCCTCCATACAACCAATTTTTTAATGTACCAAGAAACAAAAAAACTTTAATAAGAACAATCCCTTATGAAATAAAATTAAAATCGACAGTCTTATATAATGAGATCGAGAATGACAAAGATTGCAAAAATGATGCTCGCAATGCCATTGGTTGTACCAAATGCCATTGTTATTTTACTCAGGTCATCATACCTGATTATGCTGTGTTGATAAATCAATAATAAAGTGAATATAATTGCACCTGTCCAGAAAAGGATCCCGCCATTTCCATAACATCCTGCTATAAGCACTAGAAAAAATGTGATAAAATGGATAAAAATTGAAATGGCAAGCGCTTTTCTTCTTCCCGTCGCTGAAGGCAGAGAGTGAAGCTGGTTTAATTTGTCAAACTCATCGTCCTGAAGGGCATAGATGATGTCAAATCCACTAACCCAGCTCAGAACAATAAATGAATAGATTATTGGCAGAATGCTGAATCTTCCCGTTACCGAAATATATGCACCTATTGGTGCCAGACTTAGGCCTAATCCAAGTACAAAATGACATAAAAAAGTAAATCTTTTAGTCAGGCTATATCCAATAATTACCAGTAGGGCAATAGGTGAAAGAAACAAGGTTAACCGGTTAATAAACCCGGTTGTAATTACAAACAGAACTGCATTGATGATTACAAATATTGCTGCAGCCCTTGCACTTATGATGTCGGCAGGAATCTCCCTTTTCATGGTTCTTGGATTGAGCGAGTCAAAATCTTTGTCAGCCAGTCTGTTGAACCCCATTGCTGTGTTTCTTGCAAAGATCATACAGAGAATGACAAGAAGCAGCAATCTGATGCTCAAGTCAAATTCCGGTTTTGATACGGCGAGTGAAAAACCGATGAGAGCAAAAGGCATAGCAAAGACAGTATGGCTGAACTTTACAAGAGAGAAATAGTCCCTGATTGATCTGAGAATTGCAATCATTGATCCAAAAGCTTCCGGTAAGTTTCATAACTATCGTCTCCATAGGTAACGAAAATTACCTTTTCAGGGTAAACGTTTTTAGTCAGGAACCTTTTAGTTTCATTCACAGCTATCAAAGCTGCAAGGTCTTTTGGAAATCCATAAGCACCTGTTGATATCCCGGGGAAAGCAAGAGTCTTTATTTTTTTTTCTTTAGCAATAGCAAGACTTGACTGATAGCAGGATGCAAGCAATGAGTGCTCATCATGATAGCCTCCATACCAGACAGGACCTACAGTGTGAATAACATGTTTTGCTTTAAGCCGGAAACCATCAGTGATTTTTGCATGGCCTGTTTCACATCCGTTAAGTCTCTTACATTCAATGAGAAGGTCAGGTCCGGCAGCTTCATGTATAGCCCCATCAACGCCACCTCCTCCAAGAAGAGAGTTGTTGGCCGCATTCACGATGGCGTCGACATCGAGTGAGGTTATGTCTCCTTTGATCAGTTCAACTCTCTTTTTATTCATTATTTATCTTATCTGCGCATTAAGTTCATTTTCAAAAGCCTTAATGAGATTATTCATAATCTTATCGATATTCTTATCCGTCATGGTTTTGAGATCATCACGAAGTATGAAACTGACCGCGTAAGACTTTTTGTTTTTGCCAAGGCTATCACTTTCATAAACATCGAAAAGATTAATATCCTGAAGTATGTTTTTTTCCGTACGTAAAGCAATATCCCTGATCAGCCCGAATTTAATCCCCCTGTCGAGAAGTAATGCAAGATCGCGCTTCACTGATGGGTATTTTGGAAGCTCATGGAAATTAATGGAATAATCTTTAATCATTTTAAGGAGTAAATCCCATTCGATATGACCCCAGTAAACATCCTGCCCGATATCAAATTTTGAGAGATAGCTTTTTGAAACACGTCCTGCCTCAGCTACTACCTTGTTGTTAAACAGATATGTTGAAGACTCTGAATAGTATTTTTTATTGGATTCACCTGATGATAAATTTTCTGACTTAATTCCCAACCTTGAGAGAATTAATTCAACTGATGATTTTAAGTTGAAGAAGTCGGTAGGATTGGTTTTGCAGTTCCAGCTCTGGCGTCCGGTATTTCCTGAAATAAAAAGATCGAGAGATGTTTTTTCAATGTAATTTGAAGCTTTGGGATAAGGCTCTTCCGACTTATGATAAAAGTAGCAATGTCCGAATTCGTAAAACTTAAGATCGAGATTCTGCCTGTTAATATTCCATATTACAGAACTGAGACCTCCAAAAAGCAGCGATTGCCTCATCGCGTTCAGATCAGAACTCAGCGGATTTGCAAGCATCACAAGCTGTTCCCTGTTGAAATCGTCATTTTGCTCATACCAGGCGGCAGGACAAAGGGAGTTGCACATTATTTCAGCGAAGCCATTATTCGACAGGAGGTCAGATACTATATTGACAATTTTTTCCTTATTAGGTTTTTCAGGATATGAAAGAGTGGAATTGACATGCATATTCACCTCAACATTGTTGTAGCCATAGATCCGCAGAATCTCTTCAATAACGTCGGCTTCCTGTTTAATATCAACGCGATATGATGGAATCATAAGACTGAGATTAATTCCATCATCGTGAATTATTTCAATATCGAGAAGGGTGAGAATTTTCTTTACTGTATTGTATTCAATCTTTTTACCAATGAGCCTGTAGATGTTGTTAAAGTTAACATCGACCTGAACATTTTTTATCTCCTTTGGATAAACATCTGTAATATCCGATGATACCTTTCCGCCTGCAATCTCTTTTATAAGCATTATAGCCCTCTTAAGAGCCCATTTGGTGATATTTGGATCAGTACCTCTTTCAAACCTGAACGCTGCATCAGTTTTCAATCCGTGTCTCTTTGAAGTCTTACGGATAGAAACAGGATTAAAGTATGCACTTTCGAGGAAGATATTTTTTGTTGAGGATGTAACACCCGATTTAAT
>PLMC01000084.1:0-139 GCA_003141495.1 Bacteroidales bacterium | reverse complement strand
ATCGGGAGATTCTCCGATAGTTATTCCGCTTATAGTTATACCCGTGTACCTTGGACAGTCGGTTGCATTTTCAATAATTACTTCGTAATGGTTGTCGTTATTATCAGGTTTGAACAATGATACTGAAGGGAGCACAGCT
>PLMC01000036.1:9131-23932 GCA_003141495.1 Bacteroidales bacterium | reverse complement strand
CCATCTGTTTACTTGAAGACAAATCCGGGAATTTGTGGTTTGGTACCCATCATGGAGGAATTTACAAGTATGTTATGTCTGAAAGCAGGATGGTTTATTATGATTTGATCAAAATGGGTGTTTCAAGTAATATGGTAAGCTGTATCACTGAAGATAGCAGGGACCGGATTTGGATTGGGACCTGGGGAGGTGGGATAGCTGTTTTTGACAGAGAAAATTTCCGTATGTTTGATAAAGAAAACGGGCTTAAAGCCTCGAAGATATCTAAAATAATTGAAGATGTTGAAGGCAATATTCTTATTGCTGATCAGAATAACGGTCTTACTATTTTTAAAGGGGATGCTTTTGAAACAATCAATGAAAAAGAGATACTTCCCGATCCGAACGTTAATGCAATTTATCAGGATAGTAAAGGTGCAATATGGTTTGGGACAAATGAAGGTATATCATGTTATTACCCAGGATCACAAAAAAAACCTGTAATTTATAATAAGGCTACGAATTCTTTATACGAAGATATCAGGTTCTTACGGGAGGACAAGACTGGAAATTTATGGATCGGAGCAAACGAAGGCGGGGTGATCCTTTACAACAGGAAGATTTCTAAATTTGAGGCACAGCCGTATATTAACTCAATACTTTATACAGGCGGACAGGTTACAGCGCTGGAAATTGACAGGCAAAACAATCTGTGGATTGGAACGGTTGAAGGAGTTGCCGTAGGTACTATTAATGAGCAAAATTTCCAGAGGTACACTCTATTGGATAGTTTAACAATATTCGGAATTACCGCCCTATATTGTGATCCGAATGGGGACATGTGGATCGGAACTGAACCCAGGGGCGAAAAGCCAGGACTGATCAGATACGATGCAGTTAAAAAAGATTTTAGACCTGTTTCTGCTCTTCCGGGAATTATTCCAAAGGCGATTGTTATGGATAAGAAGGGTGTCTTATGGATTGGTACTGGCCAGGGCTTAATAGCATTTAAGAATGGATCAATAATTTCCACTGTAACCCAGGATGACGGACTTCTTTCGAATAATATTAACCTTTTAGCTACCGGTGATGATGGTAGTATCTATATTGGTACAAACATCGGATTAAACAGGTATTTCCCTGAAACCAAAAGAATCTTTTCTTACACAGAAAGAAACGGATTCACAGGTATTGAGGCTAAACCTAATGCTGTATATAAAAGCCCTGCAGGAGACTTATGGTTTGGCACAGCGAATGGGGCTACACATTTTAGCCCTTTGGAAACAACAACCCTGAATCTAGAACCGCTGACACATATTATGAGTATGCGGGTAAATTATAAATCACGGGAAATGATAGCAGGTCTGAAGTTAAATTATAATGAGAAATCTGTTTTATTCGACTACTACAGTATTTGCCTTACAAATCCGGATGTAGTAAGATATAAGGTGAAACTTGATGGAGCAGACAAAGACTGGCGCCCTGTCACTGACCAGACCAGGGCAATTTATTCAGCTTTACCTCCCGGGAAATATACCTTCAATGTAATAGCCAGCAATAGTCAGGGAATCTGGAACAGTAAACCTGTTACTTTTCGTTTCGTAATTATGCCACCCTTTTATCTTACCTGGTGGTTTATTCTTATCTCTGTTGTATTGATTGTTGTTATTGTGGTTATATATATTCGTATCAGGGAACAAAACCTGGTAAAAGAAAAGTTAATTCTCGAGGAAAAGGTTAAAGAGAGAACAGCTGAGGTAGTTCAGAAAAGCATGGAAATCGAAGAAAAAAACAGGGATATAACTGCCAGTATAAGATATGCCGAGCGTATACAAAGAGCAATGCTTCCAAAGGTTGACACGTTCGAAGAGACTTTTGTCCTGTTCATGCCAAAAGATATTGTAAGCGGCGATTTTTACTGGATGTATGATAACGGAGACTGGCAGTTCATTGCTGTAGTTGATTGTACAGGTCATGGTGTTCCAGGAGCATTTATGTCAATTATCGGCCATAATTCTCTGAATAAAGTTGTAAGAGAATATGGGTTAACACGTCCTTCCGCAATTGTTGACCAGCTCAATAATGAGGTAATGAAGGCACTGATGCAACGGCATGAAAAAGCAATAAACGATGGTATGGATCTTGCGCTTATAGCTTTTAATAAGAAGAACTTTACGCTCGAATTCACAGGAGCCTTTAATCCTATGTACCTGGTAAGAAAAGGTGAAGTATTTGTTTACAGAGGTGACAGATTCTCGATAGGAATGACCACACTGGATGAAAAGAAAAATTTTACCAATCAACTCGTTGATATACAGCCTGGAGACATGGTGTATATGTGTTCCGATGGTTATGCTGATCAGTTTGGATCGGCTGAGGTCAAGAAATATAAATCGGCAAATGTTAAAAAACTGCTGTCTGTAATATGTGACCTTCCTGTTAATGAGCAGAAAGACAGGCTGGAAAAAGAAATACTGACGTGGAAAGGTGATCTTGAACAGGTAGATGATATATTGTTTATTGGAACAAAAATCCCTGAAAATTAGATTCTTGCAATACTGCGTGGATCCTGATGCCATCCGTCTTTTTTCATAAGAAGAGCCATAACTTCCTCTGTTGTATTGGCTATTTCCCACATACCTTTATGTTCGAATCTGAGAAAATGACCTGAAATCATATGTTCGAGGAAATCAATAAATGATTTATAAAAATTAAGAGTATTAAGGATTATTATCGGTCCTTTGTACAGACCAAGCTGCTTTAGTGTCAAGGCTTCAGTCAATTCTTCAAGCGTACCTACTCCTCCGGGTAATGCAACTATTGCATCTGCCATAGCAAACATCTGCTTTTTCCTTTCTCCCATATCGGAAGTAACAATCATCTTGCTTACGGCAGAATGATCCCATCCCTCATCTTTCATGAATGACGGAATTACTCCGGTTATTCTTCCTCCGTTTTCAATGACTGCATCAGCGAGTTTACCCATAAGTCCAATACCACCGCCGCCGTACACAACATCCATTTTAGCTTGCGCCAGTAACATTCCAAGACTTGCAGCAGCAGTTGCATATTCGTTGTCAATTCGGCTGCTCGATGAGGCAAATACACAGATTGTCATGAGAAGTTATTAAAAAAAGGCCGTTAGAGATCACCCGAACGGCCAGATAAAGGAACATTATTTGTTAAATAAGTGCATCTAGTTTTGCAACAAAGTTCTTCTTTGGAACTGCCCCTACCTGTTTGTCAGCAATTTTACCATCCTTGAAGAAAAGTATTGTTGGTATGTTTCTGATACTGTATTTGGCAGAAATGGCAGGGCTGCTGTCTACATCACATTTCACCACGATGGCTTTACCTTCATATTCATGTGAAATCTCATCCATTATCGGAGCAACCATCCTNNAAATTTCCATCATTTACCTCTAAAGCCATAATATTATATTTTGAAATAATTTTAATTAATACAGTGTGCAAATATAGCTAATTAACTTTGAATTCTATTCCCGGATGGTCTTCCAGAAAAGCAAGTAACTCATTATTCAGCCTGATACGGAGAGTTCTTGAAAACATGGGGAGTGAAATTTTATCATTGGAATCGAGGAAAAGAAACTTGAGTTCGGTTTCACCTTTGTGTTCGTTTACCAGGTTCTTCAAATCCTTAATCATTTCATTATCTATGTTTTCAGGGTCTATTTTCAGAGTGACTGATTTAATAAGTTCATCCTTGACACTTGATAGCAGATTAATTGTTTTTATCTTGAATTCAATTTCTTCCTCTTTGTACTTCCGTTTCTGTACTCTTCCTTTCACCAGAAGATAATAACCTACAATAAAGAACTTACTGTTTTCAATATAGTCTTTATCAAATAACATAAAACGGAATGAATCAGAATAATCCTGCAATGTAAATGAACCATAAGGTTTCCCGTTTTTCCCGATACCTGTTTTTATATCTGTTACCATTCCTGCAACAGTGACATCACGGTCGAGATATTCTCGAAGGTTCTGTAAATCGGTCAGGGTTGCCGTTGTAAATGTATTTATCTCCAGTTTGAAATCATCAAGAGGATGAGAAGAAAGATAGATGCCTATTACCTCTTTTTCCCTGTTAAGTTTTTCAAGCTTGGGCCAATCGGGACAAGAGGCCGGTTCAGGTTTTATCATATCAAAACCACCTGTTTCTCCGAAGAGTGACTGTTGACTTGAGGATTTTACAGTCTTTGAATTGTTACCATATCTGATAAGACTTTCAATAAAGCTTGATCCTTTGGTATCGAGAGAAAAATACTGTGCTCTGGTTATATCCTGAAAACAATCCAATGCTCCGGCGACAGCCATGGCTTCAAGGTTTTTTTTGTTAAGGGAATTGAGGTTTACTCTTTCAACCAGGTCATAAATATTCTTATATAGGCCATTCTTTTCCCTTTCTTCAATAAGTTGCAATACTGCGCTTTCCCCGACTCCTTTTATTGCCCCCAGACCGAATCTTATGTTTCCATCTTTATTTACCGTAAATTTAACATTACTCTCATTCACATCAGGCCCAAGTACTTCCATGCCCATCCTCCTGGTCTCATCCATGAAGGTTGTGATTTTTTTGATATCACTTATGTTACGGCTGAGCACGGCAGCCATATATTCTGCGGGATAATTAGCTTTCAGATAACCCGTCTGGTAGGCTATAAGGGCATAACATGTTGAATGTGATTTATTAAAAGCATATTGAGCAAAAGCTTCCCAGTCGGACCAAATCTTGTTTACAATCTCCACATCATAGCCATTCTTTGAACATCCCTCCTGAAACTTCAGTTTCATCTCATCCATTATGGATCGTTTCTTTTTCCCCATGGCTTTTCTCAGGGAATCGGCTTCTCCCTTCGTAAACCCCGCCAGTTCCTGCGATAGTAACATCACCTGTTCCTGGTAAACGGTAATTCCATAAGTATCATCGAGATATTTTTCCATTACAGGAATGGGATAGTCTATCTTCTCGCTACCATGTTTCCGCCTGATAAATTTTGGAATATATTCCATTGGTCCGGGACGGTACAGAGCATTCATTGCAACCAGATCTTCCAGCCTGTTTGGTTCCAGGTCTCTTAGGTATCTCTTCATCCCAGTCGATTCAAACTGGAATATTCCGGTTGTCTCACCATTGCCGAAGAGCTCAAAAGTTTTTTTATCATCAAGAGGCAATGTATCAACGTTGATATCTATTCCATTTGATTTTTTAATATTGTCAATAGCATCTTTAATTATTGAGAGTGTTTTCAGACCAAGAAAATCCATTTTAAGCAGACCTACCGATTCAACATGGCTTCCATCGTATTGTGTGGCATAGAGATCAGTATCTTTGGCTGTGCAGAGAGGAATGTAATTATCAAGAGAGTCTTTACCGATTATTATACCGCAGGCATGTACCCCTGTTTGCCGCACTGAACCTTCGAGGACCTCGGCATATTTCAGGGTCTGTGCAATCAGTTTATTGGAAGATTCTCTTTCNNATATGAGCTACCTTGTCATGCCCGTATTTATTAACCACATATTTCAACACCGACTCTCTTCCATCCTCGTCAAAATCGATATCTATATCAGGCATTGAAATACGATCAAGATTCAGAAAACGTTCGAACAGAAGTCCATATTTTATTGGATCTATATCTGTGATTCTCAGACAATATGCAACTGCAGATCCGGCGGCCGAACCTCTTCCTGGACCAACAGAAACCCCCATTTCCCTGGCAGCACGAAGAAAGTCCTGGACTATAAGGAAGTATCCGGGAAATCCCATTTTGGCTATCATTTCCAGTTCAAAATCAAGGCGGTCAGTCTGTTCCTTTGTAAGTGTTCCCCATCTCTCGTTTGCTCCTTTGTATGTAAGGAATCTCAGATACTCGTCTTTGTCGGTATAGCCTTCCGGCAAATCAAAATCCGGCATTATAGGTTCATGATCGAGTTTGTACTTTTCAATTTTAGAAACCAGTCCCGCAACATTATCTATTGCTTCAGGAACATCGCTGAAGATCGTACGCATTTCCTCTTCACTCTTGACATATTCCTGTTTTGAATATCTTAATCTGTTTGGGTCATCAATATCCTTTGCCGTATTAATGCATATCAGTCTGTCGTGGGCATCAGCATCTTCCGCATTTATAAAATGGACATCATTTGTTGCAATGAGACGGACATTATATTTAACTGAAAGTTTTTTAAATGCTTCAATAACTCTTTGTTGAAGGGGGAAAGCAGATCTGTCTGCATCAGGATCATAAGTCTCATGTCTCTGAATCTCCAGGTAAAAATCCTCACCAAATATGTCAAGATAACTCTTGAGTGCGGCCTCGGCACCCGATATTGTACCATTAAGTATTTCATCCTGAATCTCTCCTGCCAGGCAGGCAGAAGAAGCTATTAGTCCTTCCTTATACTTGATTAATAGTTCCTTGTCTATCCGCGGCTTATAGTAAAAACCTTTAATCCAGGCAATAGACACCAGTTTAATAAGATTTTTATATCCGGTAAGGTTTTTAGCCAGGAGAATCAGATGATCGCCCGAACGATCTTCTTTCCCGCTAACATCTTCTATTGATCTTTTCGCAACATAAATCTCACATCCGATTATTGGTTTTATCCCCTTTTTTGTGGCGCTGTTGTGAAACTCTTTAACTCCGAACATATTTCCATGATCGGTTATTGCTATAGCATCCATTCCCATCGTTTTGACCCTGTCCATTAGTAAACCGATGTTGGAGGCTCCATCCAGTATAGAGTATTGAGTATGAACGTGTAAGTGTGCAAATCCAGCCATAAAAGGGATTTAAATATCTGATTGTCGAAGTTAACAAAAATATGCATAATTGGTTTAAAATCGGAGCTGTTTTAGGGAGTAAATGGATATTGATTTCATAAAGCGCAAAACTTTGTGCCATGTTCTTCGTTTCACCAGGTTCGGGCTTATCGAAGAAAATTAGTAAATTTGTGTGTCAGAATCCTGACAGTAATAATAAATATTATATCTTTGCAGCCACAATTTTAAAACAGGTTAAATAAAAAAGCGTAAGAATTAATGGCAGTTAAAATCAGATTAGCTAGAAAAGGTCGCAAGAAGCTGGCCTTCTACCACATTGTGGTTGCAGATAGCAGATCGCCACGAGATGGCAGATATATTGAAAAGTTAGGATCGTATAATCCTATCACTAACCCCGCTACAATCGAACTCGATTTCGATAAAGCATTAGGTTGGCTGCAAAATGGCGCATTGGCTACAGATACATGTAGAGCTATCCTGTCTTATAAAGGTGTCCTGATGAAAAAACATCTTCTTGAAGGTGTTAAAAAAGGTGCATTTGATGAAGCTGAAGCAACAAAGAGATTCGAAGAGTGGATTAAGCAGAATGAAGCTAAAATCGAAGCTAAAAAATCAAATCTTGAGAAATCTCAGGATGATGAATTAGGAAAAAAACTTTCAATTGAAAAACGCGTTAATGAAGCTAGAGCAGCAAAACTTGCTAAAAAGAATGCGGATCTTGCAGCTAAAGTGGCAGCTGGAGACAAAGCTTTAGTTGAAGCTATTAACGAAGAGACAGCACCAGCAGAAGAATCAACTCAATCACCCGCTTCGGAAGAAACTGCATCAGAACCGATTGCAGAAGATAAGTCTCAAGAATAGTTGAATCGTCATAAGGATCAGCGATCCAATGGCTTACACATGTAACATATTACTCGGCAGAATTATTAAAATCATCGGCTATGAGGGAGCTGTTGCAGTTAAGTTAGAGAAAATCTTTACTGAAAATATTCCTCAAATGGAATCGGTCTTCATTGAAATTGAAGGAAAACCGGTTCCTTTTTTTATATCCGGCTTGGAATACTCCGGGGCAGATATTTTAAAGCTCTCGTTTGACGGATATAATTCTTATGAAAAAGTCAGTGAATTCGCAGGTTGCAAAGTTTTTTTAACATCCGCCGTAAATAATGATAATCTGAAAGAGAGTAATGAGAGCCTCATCGGATACAGAGTATTTGTGCAGGGAGATCAAATGCTCGGATCAATTTCAGAAGTTTTGACAAATAATGGACAATGGCTCATTAATGTAATTTCAAAAAACAAGAAAGATATTCTGATCCCATTTCATGAACATTTTATTAGAAATATAGACAAAAGGAAGAAAATTATCATTATGAATATACCCGAAGGCCTCGCCGATATTAATTGAAATATTTTTTCCGTGATATGCAGCTTTTTCCGGAAAAGAGGGTCTATAGTAAGTAAAATGTTTTTATTCATTAATCCGCAACACTATGAAAAAGGGAATTATCTTATCCGCATTTATTTTAGCAATAGCTGTGCCATCAGGTTTTGCCTTTGGACCGTCAGTAATCAAGGAAACCAGGGATGTTAAAGACTTTGCAAGGGTCAGTTTTGGCGTGGCAGGTAACCTTTACATCAATTTTGGTCCTGAATTTAAGGTTATTCTCGAGGGAGAAAAAAGTGATCTTGAGGATATAATAACCGAGGTATCAGGAAACAGACTTGTAATTAAAAAAGATAACTGGAAATTTAATTTTAATGAAAAGGTTACTGTTTATATTACTATGCCTGAGTTAAAGGGATTAGGTGTTTCAGGTTCAGGGAAAGCTGAAATAAAAGATGCGATTAAAGCTGAAGATCTTGATCTGAGCGTTAGTGGAAGTGGTAAAATATTTACCGGCGATGTTGTTGTTTCAAAGCTTGGTTGCAGCATTTCAGGTTCAGGGGATATCGTTCTTGGAGGAAACGGTAACGCAGCCAGAGCCGATATTTCAATCAGCGGATCGGGTAATTATGAAGGAGGTTCATATAAAATAGGGACAGCTGAAATACACATTTCCGGAAGCGGAAATTGCAGCTGCAATGTTACAGAGTCACTTAGGGCAAGTGTTTCCGGCAGCGGGAATGTAACTTATGAAGGCAACCCGAAGGTTGATGCTCATGTATCAGGATCAGGGAAAGTCAGATCAAAATAAACTACTTTCTGATTATCTTAATTGTACTGTCATGATTTATTTTGATGACAGGAGATGCAGGACTCTTACTCCGGTCATCCTGACGCCAATTTACAACAAAGTCAACTTTATCAATCAGAGTCTTTTCAACATCAAAGAAATTCTCCGGAGAAGGGCTTCCGCTGAAATTAGCTGATGTAGAAATAATTGGTTTACGAAAACGGCTTATTAATTCACTGCAGAATTCATCACGGCATATTCTGATTGCTATTGAATCATCTTCACTGCAAACACCTTTTGCCAGATTTTTTCCTGCGGGGTATATAATTGTAAGGGGAGCATCTGAGACTTCTGTCAGTTCATATATTATTTGGGGAATATTATTTACATACCGCTCAATCATTGACAATCCGTCAACGAGAATAATGAGGCTTTTATTCTCATCTCTTGATTTTATTTTAAAGATTTTGTTTACTGCGGCTTCATTTGTGGGATCACAACCAAGTCCCCATATAGTGTCTGTTGGATAGAGTATTATGCCACCTTGTCTAAGGGTCTTCAAAGACTCCTTTATATCTTCTTCGAAAATCATTCAGCCGAAGTTATTTTCCAGCGCCGTTGTGGTTCAAAAGCCTTAACTTCTTGTATTTACTGAAAGTGGATTTTGCATACATGGAACAGATCAGATATCCGTTCCTTCCGTCAAGGAAGCCTCTGTTTATTATATAAGATCTGAAGAATCCCCATAAATAGTGAATATAAGGAGTTAATAAACCGGCCTTCTTTCCTGCCTTATGAAACTCTTCAGCACCGATAATGGAATATTTATTCATCTTATCTATATGATCCTGATATGATGCAAACGGCCAGTGCAGCAAATCGCCTTCCAACTTACCGATTGTGGCGCCGTTTGACATTATAAATTTTTCATGAAGGTTAAGTTTTCCCCATTTACCATGGTCTGTATAGAAAAGTCTCAACTGTCTGTCAGGGTACCACTCAGAATGACTAATCCACTTTCCACAATAGTTACTTCGTCTGTTAAAAAGATAGGCATCGTATTCCCATTTATCTTTAATGCCAATTATTGATTCCCTAAGCCTGTCGCTTAAAGCTTCATCAGCATCGAGTGACAGTATATTCTTATAAGTGGCGTGTTGAAGAGCATAATTTTTCTGATCGCGGAATCCTTCAAACTCGTGTTTAATGAATCTGGCATTATATTTCCTACAAATCTCTTCAGTTGCATCAGTGGAGAATGAATCAACTACCACAATTTCATCAACTATACCTTTCAATGACGCAAGACATTTATCAATAAATAATTCTTCGTTATATGTTATTATTACAGCAGATATTTTAGGCATACATTGGCATTAGTTATCTATTGTGCGCAAAATTAACACAAAATCAGTAAATAGCAATTTTTAAAACAATGTATTTTTACCGGTGACCAATTCATTGGTCCTTTTCAGGTTCAAATACGCTGCTTAAGCGCAAAAATCATGCCGGGATGTCAAACTCTTACTGGAATAACCGCACTTAAACAAGATCAAAACTAAAACTTGCTGGCGATTTACCATTTGAGGTTTCCAAGTCTTTCCATTGCTTTCAGCACGTTTTCATGTGTGGCGAATGATGAAAACCTGAAGTACCCTTCACCGGAGGGGCCAAAGCCTGATCCGGGAGTACCTACTACAAAAGCTTCATGAAGCAGTTTATCAAACAGTTCCCAGGATTTAATTTGCCGGCCTGAATTTACCCATACATATGGGGCATTAACGCCGCCGTAGACCTGAAAGCCCAGTCTGGCAAGACTTTCACGCAGGATTTTAGCATTATTCATATAATAATTGATGGTAGCCCTAACCTCTTCTTTTCCTTCAGGTGTAAAGATAGCAGCTGCGGCTTTCTGCACCGGGTAGGATACTCCGTTGAATTTTGTCGAATGTCTTCTGAACCAGAGGGGGTGGAGGGGTTTTTCTGATCCATCTGAACATGAAGCAACAAGATTCTTAGGGATAACCATATAAGCACAGCGGGTTCCCGTAAATCCTGCCGTTTTTGAAAAACTACGGAATTCGATCGCTACTTCTTTGGCTCCTTCAATTTCATATATGGAATGTGGAATTTCGGGGTCAGAAATATAAGCCTTATATGCTGAATCGTAAAGTATGATGACATTATTTTTAATTGCATAATCGACCCATTTTTTTAACTCCGGTTTGGCAACTGTTGTTCCTGTGGGATTGTTAGGATAACAGAGGTAGACTATATCCACTTTCTTATTCGGAATTTCGGGGATAAAGCCATTTTCAGCGTTACATGGCAGATATACAAGCCCTTTGTAGTACCCGTTTCTCTGATATTCACCAGTCCGGCCTGCCATTACACTTGAGTCGACATATACCGGATAAACAGGGTCCTGCATAGCAATGACATTATTCATACCGAAGATCTCCAGAATATTACCGGTATCGCATTTTGAACCGTCTGAAACGAAAATCTCTTCAGCATGTATATCAGCACCACGATCCTTGTAATCGTTTTTTGCAATAGCCTCGCGCAGAAAATCATACCCTTGTTCAGGACCGTATCCTTTAAATGTTTCGGCTTTCGACATTTCTTCAACACCTTCATGAAAAGCACGGATGATAGAAGGTGTAAGTGGCTGGGTAACATCCCCAATCCCCATTTTGATAATGTCGGCCTGTGGATGTTCTTTCTGAAATTCACGAACCCGCCTTCCAATTTCAGGGAAAAGGTAACCTGCCTGAAGTTTAAAATAATTATCGTTAATTTGCGCCATTTTATATACTTTTGCCGCAAATATATTAAAGTTACTTTGCATCCTAAAACAATGAATTATATTTATTCGAAAGTAAGCAGCGAAAAGAAGTTTTTTGGCAACACCGACCCGATTCAGCTATCAGAAAAATACGAAACCCCCCTTTATGTATATAATGAAAATATTCTGCGCAAACGATGCCGTGATCTGAAAGGACTTATTTCCTATTCAAATTTTACGGTCAACTATTCGCTCAAGGCAAACAGTAACCTAGAACTCATTAAGATTGTAAGGAGTGAAGGATTGAAGGTGGATGCCATGTCGCCAGGCGAAATATATTTAAATATGCTGGCCGGGTATAAACCCGAAGAGATTTTATTCATCAGTAATAATGTAAATGAGGATGAATTTAAATACGCTATTAATGCCGGGGTGAAGATTTCCGTCGATTCTGTTTCACAGCTCGAGCTGTTTGGCAAGATCAACCCGGGAGGAAGAGTTGCTTTCAGGGTGAATCCGGGTGTTGGGGCAGGTCATCATGAAAAGGTGAGAACAGCCGGACAAAAGACCAAGTTTGGGATCGAAATGAGCAGTGTTCCGGAGGTACAAAGAATCATCAAAGAATATAGCCTAAAACTAATCGGTATTAATCAGCACATCGGTTCACTTTTTATGGACGGGGAGGCCTATCTGAAGAGTACCGGCAACATACTTTCCATAGCCAGGCAATTCGATGACCTTGAGTTTATCGACCTTGGAGGCGGATTTGGAATTCCTTATAATAAACAATCCAATCAACCCAGACTCGATCTGAAAGAGCTGGGCGGGAAACTTTCGGAGGTTATTAATTCATGGGTAGCAGAGTATGGTAAAGATATCGAATTTAAGATTGAACCCGGGCGATATATAGTGGCAGAATCAGGTATCCTGCTGGGGAAAGTAAATGCAATTAAATCGAATTACAATATTAAATATATAGGCACAGATCTGGGCTTTAATGTGCTTATACGTCCTGTTATGTACGACTCACATCACGATATTGAAATATATAGGGAAAATGCCATTCCCTCGTTAAAAGAGGAAACCGTCACCGTCGTGGGCAATATCTGTGAAACAGGCGATATAATTGCAAAAGACAGAAAACTTCCTGAAATTATTGAAAATGACATTCTTGGTGTGTTGGACAGCGGAGCTTATGGATATTCAATGAGCTCGAATTATAATAGCCGGCTGCGACCGGCCGAAGTGCTGTTAGACGCTGATGGCAATCCCCGACTAATACGGAGAAGAGACACCCTTGATGATCTTATCAGAAATTTTATTCTTTAGTAAACGGATTATATCAGTTGCGATGAAGAAAAACAGTTTTGTTAAGATGCACGGACTTGGCAATGAGTACATTGTCCTGGATAGGACAAATATAGATTTCCAACTCACAAAACAGACTATAAAGCGTTTGTGCAACATCCATTTCGGGATCGGCTCCGATGGCATTGTTATGGTGGTTCCGTCGACAAAAGCTGATTTTGGTTTCAGGGTTTATAATCCGGATGGTTCGGAGGCGGAAAAAAGCGGCAACGGGCTTCGTATATTATGCAAATATCTCTATGATTATGGTTATGCAAAGACCCGGCACTTTTCCCTCGAAACTATGACTGATATTGTTTATGCAGATATTGTTGAAGAAGAAAAAGGAAAAGCAATGCTGATTCGTCTGGATATGGGGAAGGCAATCTTTGCATCGCGCGACATNNGTTGTTATCAAACAGGAGCTTGATGAGAACGAAATACGCACCTATGGTCCTCTACTGGAAAATCATCCATTGTTTCCCAACCGCATCAATGTGCAATTTGCCAGGGTCCTTTCCGACAACGATGCACAAATTATGATCTGGGAACGGGGAGCCGGTTACACGCTGGCATCCGGAAGCTCATCCTGTGCGGCATCATGCATTCTCGTTAAAAGAGGGCTGATCAATGGTGATCTTACAATGCATATGCAGGGAGGAACGCTGAAAATACAAATCGATAAGAACTGGAACATCCGCATGACAGGCGAGGTACGTGAAATCGCCAGGGGAGTGCTGAGTGGTGAACTTCTGGAAGATCTGAACAAACCTTTTGCTGGTTGAAATAACATAAATATGTTTCTTATAGTAAAGTTGAACTATCGTTAATAGCCCCCCTCCAGTACCTAGTGGGCACAAAACCCATTAGACCGGACCTACGGGTCATTTAGCAATATCCTGTCATCGATAGGGAAGGAATAAACCATAATTGACTTTGTAATACTATGTATATTAATGTTATACAGATTTAGCATTTTTTAATGTTACCTGTTGTATTTGTTTTGTTTTTCTGTTTGGTAGTAATTAAATGTATTCTATATTTGTACCTTCCATACTTTTGTTTTTGTCCACACTTTGATATACTGAATTGTTGAGATTTGATTTGTATTAATAATTAACCTATGAGTAAATTTATTTATTTAACAGCAACCCCNNACCGGCACAAAAAAAAGAAATAAAGGTCAGGCGATTTTCTTTGAGGTTGACCTTTCAAAGATTGAGAAACTGATCGATATGGATAGTCTTAACAGGCGATGTGTTGCCAAAGATGATGGCAAACCGAAAAGCTCGGTATATCTTTCAGTTTACAAAACACTGGAAATGATTCCATTATCAGCGCTTAAGAGTTTGTATCTTACAACCGATAACGGACATACGCTGGAATTGAAAAAAACAGCTTATGACCGTTCAAGGGAAGTTATAGGAAAGCTGCATCTTTTTCAGGAGTTATGCCCTGTAACGCCATTGGTTGCCAGTGAATTAACACCTTCTGCATTCCTTAAAAGGCTTACCGACGGATCAATTCCTATCGTTCTTCCAAAGCTGTTTTTTGTTGACCTTAAACTGGGAGACCTGGCAACTAATCCGCTTACCGGCTCTGTTGAGCAACTGCCTTATTCAAACATCGGTCACCTCCGCGACTGTCTTGAAATTTTAAAAGGCGAATATGAAAAACATATGAAAACAGTTCAGCGTATTTA
>PLMC01000036.1:0-9120 GCA_003141495.1 Bacteroidales bacterium | reverse complement strand
AGTTTACCGGGGGCAACCCCTTTTGAAGTAGTCGCAATCTGGACTGTTCTGGTTATTGCATTTTTCGGACTTGCTTATGCACTGTTTCTGCGCAGGCAGGTATTGGCTCATGATAAAGGTACAGAAAAAATGCAGGATGTTTGGGATGGAATAAGGTTAGGAGCTAATGCTTATCTGAAAAGGCAGTTAAAAACTATTGTTCCCCTTATTTTCGTTTTTACTATTATTCTCTTTCTCTCGGTTTATGTAGTTCCTCCGACAGAGGAATCGAAACTACGTTTTGTTGGTTATTCCGATGAATCTCTTAAGCTGGTTATTGGATTTGGCAGGGCAATAGCATTCATTATGGGTTCTTTCTTTTCGCTTATGGTCGGTCAGTTCGGTATGAGAATGGCTGTTCAGGCAAATGTTCGCGTAGCTTCAGCTTCCAGAAGAAGTTTTGGTGAAGCTCTTAAAATTGCTTACCGTGCAGGTACCGTTACAGGAATGCTTACTGACGGTTTAGGTTTACTTGGAGGAACAATGATTTTTATTATTTTTGGTGTAGCATCACCGGATACTCTTCTCGGATTCGGTTTTGGTGGTACATTGCTGGCTCTCTTTATGAGGGTCGGAGGAGGTATATATACAAAAGCAGCCGATGTCGGAGCTGACCTGGTTGGAAAAGTTGAAGCCGGCCTGCCGGAAGATGATGAACGTAACGCTGCAGTTATTGCCGACCTTGTTGGTGATAATGTTGGTGACTGTGCAGGTATGGCAGCCGATATTTTTGAATCATACGAAGTCACAATTGTTTCAACATTGATTCTCGGGGTTGTACTCTTCACCCAGACACATCAACTTTCATGGATTATATTCCCACTGCTCGTACGCGGTATTGGAGTTCTCTCATCAATAATTGGTACATATCTTGTAAAAGGAAGCAAAAGTGATAAAAGCAATAATGCGCTTAAATCAATTAATAAAGGGTTTTATTCCTCAGCCGCAATAAGTATAGTGGCGTTCGGTATTCTTTCATTTTTCTATCTGCATGACTGGCGCTCATTTCTGTCGGTAGTGGTTGGAATAATACTTGCAATTGTGCTTGACGAAATAACCAAACACTTCACTGATGGAAACTTCCATCCAGTTAAAGATATTGCGAAGAACGCGAAGACAGGTGCTGCAACCCTGTTATTAAAGGGTATGAGTTATGGATTTGAAGTTGCCGTATGGCAGACATTAGTAATTGCAATCACAATTCTTGCTTCGGTTATGATCTATTATGGTCAGCCTATTACTTATGTCCTTTATGGAGTTGCAATGACGGGTATAGGTATGCTTACTCTCACCGGCAACAATGTCGCCATGGATGCATTCGGCCCAATTGCTGACAATGCAAACGGGATCGGTGAGTTGTCTCATCTCGATAAGGATGCACGTAAGATAATGGATTCACTCGATGCAACAGGGAACACTACAAAAGCTATTACAAAAGGGGTTGCAATTGGTTCTGCAGTAATAGCCGCAGTGGCATTATTCGGATCTTACATTACCGATGTTAGTAAAGTTCAGCTTCAGATGGGATTTGAAAAATCAACACAGCTGATCGAAACAGGTATCAGAATTTCAGTTCCGATGGTATTTATCGGACTACTTATCGGTGGAACTATCCCATGGCTCTTTTCTTCTCTGACAATCAACGCAGTTACTCGTGCTGCCGCCCAAATAGTTGAAGAGGTACGTCGTCAGTTTAGAATACCCGGCATTATCGAACGTACTGTAAAACCTGATTATCAGAGAGCAGTTGATATATGCACAATATCGGCACAAAGAGAACTCATCCCATTGGCGCTGATTGCTGTAATATCTCCAATTCTCCTCGGCTGTTTTCTGGGCGTTGAAGCCTTAGGCGGTTTTCTTGCGGGTGTAATTCTCTCAGGTCAGCTGCTTGCAGTTTTTATGGCTGGGGCAGGTGGTGCATGGGATAATGCGAAAAAAACCATAGAGGATGGCCTTTATGGCGGCAAAGGATCTGAAGCTCATCATGCAGCTGTTGTTGGTGATACTGTCGGTGATCCGCTTAAAGACACAGCCGGACCTGCGATTAATCCTATGATAAAGGTTATAAACATGGTTGCACTTCTTTCAGCTCCTGTAATCATTGCTTATCAGAAACCAGGACACGTATCTGTTAGTATGTTTGTTACTGGTATAATCTGCCTGACAATTATAATTGCCTCGATTACATTCTCCAAGAGAGGTGGCTTTAAGAAAACACCTTTCGAAGCTTAAGTTATAGTTTAAGCCGGTAGTATTAAACTTTTAATATTTTTTGACGTAGAGACAGGTCCCGGACCTGTCTCTACTTTTTTAAAAACCTTATCTATTCTAAGAGCCCGGTGTTTTATTGGTGGCCATCACCATTTTCACTTTAAGCCGGGTGCCAATCTCAAGAAGATCAGCAAGATCCTGAACCGTTAGTGTATATTCCATCCTGAGAATAATAGTCGGTTCCTGAAGAGTACTGATCCTGGCCTTCAGAAGGGGTTCTATATCATCAAAGTTAATCTGATGACTGTCCATATAGTATTTTTTATCCTTGGTAACAGATATGGAAATCTGTTGTTTACTCAGATTCTGGGCCGATTTTGAGTTAGGTAATAATAGCTTGATTACATTTGGATTAGCCAGCGATGAAACAATCAGAAAGAATAAGAGCAGGAAAAACATAATATCATTCAAAGATGATGTACTGACCTCCGGCTTAAAATGTTTTTTTCTCTTAATAATCATTTTATAATGCTTTTATAACCTCATTTAACTGTCTTTGCATATCTATGGAATAACGGTCAATCATCATTTGTAAATAATGATAACAGCTATACGCTATTACTCCAACAATTAGACCTGTACCGCTACAGATCATCTTCTGATATAATCCGCCGGCTATTATGCCAATGCTGATATTATCTGCAAGTGAAATGTTATAGAATATCTTGATTACCCCGGCAATTGTACCAATGAAACCGAGCATTGGGGCAATACCTGCAATTATGCCAAGATACCCTGTGTTTTTTTCCATTTCGGATATTTCGAGGTTTGCTGTGGCTTCCATGGAATTTTCAATATCCTTAGGAGTCTTTCCGGTCAGACTGAGTCCACTCTCAAGAATTCTTCCGATAGAAGTATTGTTATTCCTTGTATGAACCAGTGCTTCTTCGGGTCTTTTGTTTCTGATCTCCCCTATAATATTATAAATAAGGTTTTCATCAACAACAGCACTTTTTCTGATATAAAGATATCTCTCAATAAAAAGATATATACTGAATATCGAAAGAAGAATGATCGGGATCATAATAAATCCACCCTTCATGAGCAGTTCAGCCACATTATCAACTGAATTGGTATCTTTTAAATGAGGTTGATCAATCGCAAGTAAAATGTAAGTGTAAAGCATTTCTATCTTTTCATTTAAGTATCAGAGTTACTAATTGTCCATCGCCCTTTAAGAACGAAAACTTATTACAAACAAATGTACAAACTCTTTAGGAAAAACCTGTGTTAACTATTAAATTTGGATTTTTTACAGGATAAATGTAAATTCCGATCCTGATTCACGATGTTAATTTATTGAAATTGATAATTTTTCTATTTAGATTTCGTTTTGATTAATATAAATAATAATATAAACCAATATGACTACAGCCCTTTTCCATATTGCGCAGAATTTTGATACTCTCAGTAAAACTGTTGCATCTGTTCCCGCGCTTCCTGTTCAACATACCTCTGAAACTTTCCACCTGATAGATATTATTATGAAGGGTGGTGTTATTATGATACCAATTGGTTTGCTTTCCATAATAGCAGTTTATGTTTTTATAGAGCGTTATTTAACTATCAGACGCCATCTAAGTTCAGATGTAGACTTTATGAACAGCATACATGAATATATTCTGAATGGGAGAACTGATTCAGCTCTAACGTTATGCAGGAATACTGCAAAACCAATCGCCAGAATGATAGAGAAAGGCATTTCCCGCCTGGGCAAACCTATAAAAGAAATTGAAGAATCAATAGAGATAGCGGGTAAATTTGAAGTCTATGACCTTGAAAAAAATGTACAAATCCTTGCCGTTATAGCCGGTATAGCCCCTATGTTCGGTTTTCTTGGAACCATAATCGGTGTAATTAAAATATTTTTCAATATCTCTATGACGAGCGATGTAAGTATAGGAACTGTTTCTTCCGGGCTTTATGTCAAAATGGTTTCCAGTGCAGCCGGGCTCACTGTTGGTATACTTGCCTATATCGGTTACCATTGGCTCAATATAATTTTAAATAAAGCTGTTCATCAGCTTGAATGGAATGCAATGAATTTCATTGACCTGTTAAAAAGCCCGTCAAAATGATCGACCTTCGTAAGAAAAAAGACTTTACTGCTGAAGTATTCACTTCTTCCATGAACGACATCATGTTTTTTCTTATGCTGTTTTTCATCATTACTTCCACTCTGCTCAATCCTAGTATGATAAAAGTTTCATTGCCTAATTCGCGCAGCAGTCAGACACTTCAGAAGAAGGAGATTAACCTGACAATGACAAAAGAAAAGATCTACTTCGTGAACAATACACAGGTTTCTTTCGAAGCCCTTGAAGCACAACTTAAAAAGGAACTGACACGTTCTCCAGATGCTTTTATCATGTTACGTTTTGATAATACACTTCCAATCCAGGATTTGGTAAATGTACTTTCCATAGGAAACAGGTTAAATTCAAAGATGATTATTGCCACTGCAAAGATGAAGTAGACTGAACAATACACAGAAAGAAACTAAATCAATCCGAAGGGATTTACATTAATTCATAGAGATCCATTTTAAGATCAAGGTTGACAAGTGCTGTTTTGAAGGATCCAAAAGATAGTTGTTATTTTAAATTCATAAAAATTTCAATTATATGAAAAACAGCATCTTACAGGCCGTGCATAATATCCCTAAAAGGGCATTTTTTTTAATAGTATTGATTATGCTGCCGCTTGCGGTCTCCGCCTCCTCGGGTAAGGTGCCATCAGTTGGTCCTATTAGATTTGAATTCATAATTTTCGGACTAATACTGGTAGGAGTAGCGCTTCTTCATAAACAAACCTTTTGGGTTGCCGTTATAGGATTGACAGTCCTGCTGATCTTCAAATTTGTTTTTGATCCCGGTTTTCATTTTATGGATCATGTCTTTGGCCAAAATAGTATGCATGACCAGATAATGAATAAAAGTCTCAGGCAGGGTGAATGGGGTATTATTCTGAACCTTATGGGATTATTGCTTGGATTTGCTATCCTTGCAAAGATATTTGAAGAATCAGGCGTGCCAGAAGCATTACCGAAATTTCTTCCCAATGACTGGAGAGGTCCGTTTTTGTTGCTTGTATTTGTCTGTGTAATTTCTTCTTTCCTCGATAATATTGCAGCAGCTCTGATTGGTGGAGCGATCGCCATTGTGGTTTTTAAAAACAGGGTTCATATAGGTTATATTGCTGCAATTGTTGCGGCCAGTAATGCCGGGGGCAGTGGCAGTGTGGTTGGAGATACTACAACAACTATGATGTGGATTGATGGGGTTAGCCCGTTGAATGTACTTCACGGATTCGTTGCTGCATTAACTGCACTTATCTTTTTTGCCTGGTTTGCTTCCCACCAGCAGGATAAATATCAGAGAATCCAAAAGGAGCCTGGATTAATTGTTAAAATTGACTGGATCAAATTGCTGATCGTTTTACTAATGCTTGTTGGCGCAATTATTTCTAATTTTCTGTACGATATGCCTGCGTTAGGTGTTTGGATTGCCATATTGATTGGAGCTCTCCTCAGACCCGTTCCATGGAAAGAGGTGCCCGGTGCAATCAAAGGAACCATCTTTCTTCTCTGTCTTGTTTTCTGCGCATCTCTTATGCCTGTAGAGGATCTCCCAAATGCTTCCTGGGTGACGGCACTGATACTTGGCTTTGTATCTGCGGTTTTTGATAATATTCCTTTAACGAAATTATGTCTTGAGCAGGGTCACTATGATTGGGGAATGCTTGCCTATACTGTTGGTTTTGGCGGTTCGATGATCTGGTTTGGTTCATCTGCCGGCGTTGCAATTACAAATAAATTCCCTGAGGCCCGACACGTAGGTCGCTGGGTAAAGTATGGCTGGCATGTTGCAGTCGCTTATATAATTGGTTTTACTATATTGTATTTTACAATGGGATGGGAACCTGCCGACAACAGGGAACATAAAATTGTTAACTGCCCGGTACCTGGTTGCCCGATGGCAAATAAGCAGGAAATCCCCAAGAGCACTAACTATTGAGGAGGTATCAATTCTTCTTTCTTTTCCTGGTAGAGTCTCATGCCTTCCAGTATAATCTCGTATGCTTTTTCCTTGTTCATGAATTGCTCAACAATTACATTTTTATGTTCGAGCATTTTGTAGTCTTCAAAAAATCTCTTAAGCTCGACAAGAGTATGTGGTGGAAGCTCCGAGAGCTCATTTATATAATTAACTGACATATCATTCCCGGCAACCGCTATAATTTTGTCATCACGCTCTGCACCGTCTACCATCTCCATTGCACCAATCACTTTTGCATCAACAATGCACATCGGAAAAACATCAATTGAACAGATTACTAGTATGTCAAGTGGGTCATGATCATCGCAGTAGGTCTGAGGTATAAAACCATAGTTGGCAGGATAATGGACTGATGAAAACAACACTCTGTCGAGTCTAAGCAGGCCTGTTTCCTTATCCAGCTCATATTTCCCTTTTGATCCTTTTGGAATTTCAATTATACTTTTCACAAAAGCCGGAGCGTTTTTTCCTATTTCGACGCAGTGCCACGGATGGGAGCAAGGTTTCATATTCTGAGTTATTTATTAATCATGCAAAGTTAAGAATAAACCATTGGTCAGGCCATTGAAGGTTTTAAATTAGTCCAAAATCGTTGGAAATCAAATTATTTTTATTATAATCAACCTCTCAACCAAGAGATTGATAGAGTTCTTATGAAATTTGAGTCATTCGGAATTACAGAAACTATTAAAGAAATATTATTTGTATCGATAGTTGTTGAACATTTAAAACTTTAATCATGATTAGTAATTTATTCTGGATTGTGCCGATTTCAGCGCTCATGGCACTTTTGTTCGCCTGGATCTTTTACAAAGGTATGAAGATTCAGGAGGAAGGAACAGATAAGATGAAAGAGATTGCTGAATATGTAAGAGAAGGTGCAATGGCCTACCTTAAAAGCCAGTACACAGTTGTCGGCAAGATATTTATTGTTCTTGTCGTGCTGTTATCCATACTGGCATATGTTGGCGTTCAAAACCCATTTGTACCGGTAGCCTTCCTGACAGGAGGTTTCTTTTCAGGTCTTTGCGGTTATCTTGGGATGAAAACTGCAACATTTGCTTCCAACCGGACAGCCTGGGCGGCTTCAAAATCACTCAACAAGGGATTACAGGTAGCTTTGCGCAGCGGAGCAGTTATGGGCCTTGTTGTTGTTGGATTCGCTCTGCTCGACATTGCCGCATGGTTCATTTTCCTCACTAAAGTAGTGTTCACCCCTGAACATATGGCAACAGGCTTGAATTTTTTGGGTCTTAACTTTGTTACGAAGGGAATAGATGAACATCAGAAATTTGTTGAGATTACAGCAACGATGATCACTTTTGGTATGGGTGCTTCGACACAGGCTCTCTTTGCACGTGTTGGCGGTGGTATCTTTACAAAAGCAGCTGATGTGGGTGCTGACCTTGTCGGAAAAGTGGAAGCAGGAATTCCTGAAGATGATCCACGTAATCCTGCCACCATTGCGGATAATGTTGGGGACAATGTAGGTGATGTAGCCGGAATGGGTGCTGATCTTTATGAATCATATGCAGGCTCAATACTTTCAACTGCTGCACTGGGTGCTGCTCTTCCGGCATTAGTGGGGCAGGGTGATTATCAGATAAAAGCTATCATTGCTCCTATGCTGGTTTCAGCTATAGGGATTTTGTTATCAATAGCAGGCATTTATATGGTCAGAACAAAAGAGTCGGCTTCTCCGAAGATTCTTCTCAGGGCTCTTTTATTGGGTACAGGAGGAAGTTCGTCTCTTATCCTTGTGGTATTGGCTGTAATGGCCTATGCTAATTGGATTACCTGGGGTGTTTTTGGTGCCGCAGTATCAGGTCTTCTTGCAGGTGTTATTATCGGGCAGGCGACAGAATACTATACATCTGATGGCTATAAACCTACCCAGGGTATCGCAAAACAATCACAAACAGGACCGGCAACAGTAATTATTGAGGGTATGGCAGTGGGCATGTTCTCAACATGGCTACCTGTTTTGACAATTGTTGGAGGTATTATTGCAGCATATTCATTTGCAGGAGGATTCCACAACTTTGCAATGGGGGTATATGGTATCGGTTTCGCATCTGTTGGTATGCTCTCAACCCTTGGAATAACTTTGGCAACTGATGCTTTTGGGCCGATTGCAGATAATGCAGGAGGAAATGCTGAAATGTCAGGACTTCCGGAAGAAGTCAGAGAAAGAACTGATGCACTTGACGGGCTTGGTAACACAACNNGGTAAGGGTTTCGCCATTGGTTCGGCTGCTCTTACTGCCCTGGCTCTGGTTGCGGCATATATGGAGGAGGTGAAACTCTGGCTTGGCAGGCTTGCTGATAAAAGTGCTGATGGTTATAAACAGATCGGTGATGTGTTGTTTTATAAGAGTCATCTTCCGGCAACTGTTCAGGCAGGACAGCAAGCAATCGAAGTATCACATGCAGGAATTAAGGATTTCGTTTCTGCATATAATCTGTCACTCTTTAACCCGATATTGCTAGCAGGGCTTTTCATAGGAGCAATGATGTGTTTTGTATTTGTTGCAATGGCTATGAAAGCTGTAGGAAGGAATGCAGGAAGAATGGTTGATGAAGTAAGACGACAGTTCCGTGAAATTCCGGGGATTATGGAAGGGACAGGGAGACCCGAGTATGCAAAATGTGTGGCAATTGCAACCAAAGGCGCACAGAAAGAAATGATTGTTCCTGCACTTATGGCAATTATAGTTCCTGTTGTGACAGGGGTTGTTTTTGGTGTTCC
>PLMC01000079.1:283-16344 GCA_003141495.1 Bacteroidales bacterium | reverse complement strand
ATGGAGATAATATGGAGATGAAAGCGTCAGAAATCTGGACGTTAGACGGAGACAAAACTCTGAAGATTGAAACGTCAAACACTATGCCTGACGGAGAAATGAAAACATCATTGGTTTATGATAAAAAATAACGACCTCCAATAAGTATCTTTAAGATTAATTTGGAAGTTTTACTGTAAGAGGTGTCTCAAAAGCTCTTTGCGACCTTAGTGAAACCCTTAGTGTCCCTTTATGATAAAATACAAATCATTGAACCACAAAGGATCACGAAGGAAAAATATAAGTATCACAAAGGGAAAATGAGCAGATCAATAATTTTTGAGACATCCTCTTAATTTTTTTTGAGCCCTTTTCCACTTTGAACTATTGATGCTTCTTAACCCAGGATCATTTTATAGCCAATCCCATGCACTGTGAGAATAATCTTTGGATTATTGGGATCAGTTTCGATTTTCTGTCGCAGTTTCAGGATAAAATTATCTACCGTTCGGGTTGAAATATCATATTCGATACCCCATACATCGCTCATGAGATCATCGCGTTGAATAATTTTACCTGCATTCATATACAGGTAATGCAATATTCCAAATTCTTTGTATGACATTTTGATTTCATTAGTTCCTTCAAGCGCCTGGCAATTTTTGAAATTAACTTTAATATTCCCTATACGTGTAAATTCCGGTTCAACACTTCCTTCTTTTCCAATTAGAGCACGCCGCAAAATTGTCTTTATCCTTGCAAGTAACTCCCGCAAGCTAAATGGTTTTGTAATGTAATCATCGGCTCCCAGCTCCAGTCCAAGTACCTTGTCAATTTCTTCACCTTTGGCTGTTAATAGAATGATAGGCGTATTCACCCCTTCTTTCCGGGCAGATTTGCAAATATCAAAACCAGATACTCCGGGAAGCATCACATCCAGCAAAATCAGATCATACTGGTTTAGCAGAACTTTTTGAAGACCTGAATTTCCTTCCATAGCAGTATCTACTTCATATCCTTCGAATTCAAGGTTGTCTTTCAACCCTTCTATCATTTTTAATTCGTCTTCGATAATCAGTATTTTCTTCATAGTTGATTAATTTGTTTTACGGGGAATGAAAGCCTGAACATAGAGCCTGATCCTGGTGTACTCTTAAGATAGATCTTCCCTTCATGAGAATCCATTATATGTTTTACTATTGCCAGTCCAAGCCCTGATCCTTTTACTTTATTTGCCAAATTGGTCTCAGTGACACGATAGAATTTATCAAATATATACTTCTGATCTTTTTCCGAGATCCCCAGACCATGATCCTCCACTTCAAGATGAATATATTCAGCATTGCTATAGGTTCTGACAGAAATTTCTTTTATCATCGGGCTATATTTTATAGCATTATCAACAAGATTCACGAATGCATCGGTTATTGCTTCCCTGTCAGCCAAAATTGATGGCAGGTTTTTGCCCGGTTCGAAAATATAGGTAAATCCTTTGGTCTCAAGTGAGTATCGGAGAGTAAGTGCAGCATTCTCTACAATTTCATTCAGGTCGGTCGCGCTTAAAAAATATTTCCGTTTATTACCTTCAATCTGCGAGAAATTGAGAATCCTGTTTACAATGCCCGACAGGCGGGTTGTCTCATTCAGGATAATGGTGTAGTACTCCTTAATTTTTTCCTCATTCTTCACTCTTCCCATTTCAAGAGTTTCAATATACATAGTTATAAGGGCAAGAGGAGTGCGTATTTCATGCGAAACATTCGACACAAAGTCATTCTTCAGCTGTGATAATTCAACCTGTTTTTTAACATTTCTGAAAATAATCCATGCCCCGGAGAGCAAAATGATATCCATCAATCCATTGATTATCAGGTTTCTTTTAACCCTCTCCTTTGTAAGATCAGCAATGGTAATATCTTTCAGTTCGATACCCATCATATAGTTTGTGAACAACCAGAAGGGTTCTCTGTCATTGATTTTACGGGAACTGGTTTTTTTCATCGCAGTATAAAAAGGAAGATCCTCACCTGAACGGTAGGCAGCAATATCAAACTTCCCTTTTGCAATCTCCTGGATCTTTGGATCAAGTACCTGACTTATAAATTTCTCAGGATCAATCACAAGGATATTGATAACCTCTATTCCCTTCTGATGAGTCAGAAAAACTATCCATTGAGAATTTTTGACGGTATTATTGACTGGTTCAATCTTGCGATAACCATTAGCCATAAATGTTTGTAATTGTCTGATCGTTTTGGAGTTATTCGCAAGGTATGCAGACATCTCGTTAATAACTGAGTTGTGACTGAATGAATATGGAACCGTAGAAAGTCTTTTCTGGTTGTTATCGAATTGTACAAGACTGATCAATGATGGCATTTCATTAAAAAACTTCTGCATAACGTTTCCGGTGTCGGACGAGATATTACTAGTATTGTTTTCAAATCTGCTTGCCAGGTTACTGATGATATCGTCTGAATACTGATTTATTGAAAAGAGAATTGCGTCGAGCTGATTTTTGTAGATATCCTGAATTACTTTTTCATTTTGCCTGTAGTTGCCAATTTCAAATACCGAAAAAATCAATACAGGTAAGACAATAATTGCTATTATAAGTAAACTGACTTTTCGCAATGAAGAACTCATGGGAAGATTATTTCTTTAAATATAGAAAAAAATTTCCCGCTGATCTTGCTGATTTTCGCAGATTTCCAAAATCTGGTCTGCGCCAATCAGCGTAATCTGCGGGAAAGAAGAAAAACTACCCTAATTGTTGTCTCTTTTAATTTTTCTCCAGTAATCAATATATTTTGTTTGGGTAATAAGACCCACAGGTCCTTCATAGATTCCGCCATCGCCACCTGTATCCAGCACTCTGACCGCAATTATATTTTTCTGATCTTTTTTGAGCAATCCATCCGGGATGTAATATCCTCTGAAAGCCTGATATTCCTGTCCGGTACTTGCTTCTTCACCGTGTCGTGAGGGGAAGGTACCGGTTGATCCTACAAATGTTCCATTAATGTATACCTGGTCAATATCATCTATTTTACCCATCAGAAGAACCATCTTCTCATTTTCGTTGGTTGTTTTGAATACAAAGGATTTGCGATACCAGGCGTAGCCGTCATAGTCTCTGTAACCCTGATCCTCCCATTTTCCAGGGACAAAAATTTCACTCCATCCGTTGTCATCAAAATTCGGTTCTTTCCGCCTTGGATCATCCCCCGGCTGAAACTTCCAGGTAGATTGAAGATTTACATCCAGGTTGACTAAGTTTCTCCCGCTATATAATCCTATATCACCACTTACAATCCCTCCCTGTTGTTCTGCATCGTATACCTTGACAGCTACCTGATTTGAACCATCAAAATTTATATACTCTGCAGGTATATAATAGATACGCTCGGCATTATAGGCTGTACTGTAGTTTGGCGGGAAACTGCCTGTTGAACCGATTTTTTTCCCATTCAGATATACTTCATCCACATCGTCGATATATCCCATATTCAAATAGAGCATTCGGTCCCTGTATTTTGAAGTAATAGTGATCTTTTTTCTGTAAAATGCATAACCGTTATACCCGTTATATCCCTGATCTTCCCAGGGTGATGGGACTCTTATTGATTCCCAGCTGGTATCATTGAACTTTGGTGAAGTCCACTCATCATTCATTCCTATAGAAAACTGCCATCTGCCTTCCAGGCTCTGCAAAAGAACCAGGTTTCCTTCCCTTGCGAACGTCTTACCTCCAAGGCATGGCAAGCATATTATAAGGGAGAGAAATAAATTTCTAATCATATTTTTGTTAAAAATCGTTATCATAATTATCATTATTTGAATTATCATTTCCGAAAAACTTATTGAACATATACTCCCAGAAGGAATTGTATCTGTTGCCATAGTCATTGTGATGCCTGTTTTTGTATCTCCGGGCGTTTTCTGCAGACATAATTCCTACAGGACCTTCATAGATACCTCCAAGTCCCTGTTCATCATATACTCTTACAGCAATTACATTTGATCCGTTTCGGTTCAGAAGACCTTCGTGAATCTTATAGACTCTTCGGACATTATACTCTCCGCCCGAGTTCCTGTACCCGAAATCTTTCCTCATATCATAGACATTTCCTATATGTTCACCATTAAGATAGACATCATCGATATCGTCGATCTTACCTAGTGAGAGGTACAATTCTCCTGTTGTGAAATTTTGTGGTAAGCTGAATTTCAGTCTGTACCAGCCGTATCCGTCATAGTCTTCATATCCCTGGCTTTCCCAAACCGTTGGAACTTCGATGGAGGTCCATCCTTCGTCGTTGTAATCGGCATACTTCCATCCTTTGTTATCTCCGGTCTGAAATTTCCATTTGCCGGAAAAATTCAGTGCAAGCAGTTCATTGTCCTCATCGATGTATATACCAGCCGGTCCCTCAACTATTCCGCCTTCGAGATAGGAATCATAAACTTTTACTGAGATTACATTATCCGCATTTGCATTTATCAGTTCCTTCGGGATAATATATTTCCTGGTCCTGTCGTAGGCTGATTTATAATCGGGAGGAAACTTACCGCTCTTGCCTATTTCCCTGCCGTTAAGGTATACTTCATCAACATCATCTATGCGTCCGAGTATGAGAAAAATGGGAGAATCTGAAGGAATATCATCTATTCTGAAAGTTCTCCGGTACCAGGCATAACCGTTGTAATCGTTATAGCCCTGATCTTCCCATTTTCCGGGAACTCTGATTTGATCCCATCCAGAATCATCAAACGAAGGACTGGCCCATTTTTTGTCATCGCCAATTGAGAATCTCCATGATCCTGAAAGAGATACGATTTTCCGTAAATCCTCAGCCCCGAGAGAACTGCATGTACTGAAAAGGAACAAGAAAAGGACGAAGAGTTTAAAATGTTTAGTTTTCATAGATTTTGTTTTCAATTAAAATGTTTGGTAATGTTTTTTTTCATTTTTAGGGTGAATTCGAATTTTCAATTTGTTATACAAAAGTGAAGGATGTAAGCCGGATCATTGTCATAATGAAGTAAAAGATTGTCATGAGTTGTCACCGTATTGTAAAATGTTATTGCAGAAAATTTGTTTTATCGAAAACAAAAGTTATTTTTGCCTCGGAATGAGATTTTAAAATGAAAGCAATTTATACATATTGGCGTTGGTGGTTAACTAAATTTCACTTAATTATGTGAGACTACCAGCTATTTGTATCTAATATTATAAAATATTAATCAGCGGCCTGTCGTACTCACGACGGGCCTTTTTGATTTTACAGGTCACTCAAGGTTTGAAAAAATGATAAAGATTAATAAAACAAATGCTATGGCAGAATTTAAAATCAGAACAACATCCAGGAAGCTGCTTGCTGATATAATAACCCCTGTAAGCATATATCTGAAAATAAGGGATATATATCCAAATTCCCTGTTGCTTGAAAGTTCCGATTACAGGGGTAATGAAAACAGCTATTCTTTTATTTGCATGAAACCAATAGCCGGATTCGAAGCTGATAACGGATCAGTAACAGAGACCTATCCTGATGGCTCGGTAATAGTATCAGAAATTACAGATAAACAAACATTTAATAAGAGATTTTCAACTTTTGTGGATGCATTTCTTCAATCTGATTTGCCACCGGATATTCCGGTAAACGGGCTATTCGGTTATTTATCATATGATGCCGTAGAATATTTCGAGAAGATAGAATTAAAACCCGGTTTTGACTGCCCCTATAAAATTCCTGACGCCAGATATCACCTTTACAAATATATTATAGCAATAAACCATTACCAGAACACTCTACAGATCATTGAGAACCAGGTGAACGATGAGTCTGGTGAGATCGACAGGATTGAATCATTACTGAACAGCAGAAATGTTGCGATTTACTCCTTTAAAACCGCTGGGGAGGAAGGCAGGAACATTTCTGATGACGAGTACAGGGCAATGGTCAGCAAAGGTAAAGAACATTGCTATCTCGGCGATGTATTCCAGGTCGTCTTATCAAGACAATTCTCGCGACAATTCACAGGTGATGAATTTAATGTTTACCGTGCTTTACGATCGATCAATCCCTCTCCCTATCTGTTCTATTTTGATTATGGCAACTATAAGATATTCGGATCATCACCAGAAGCACATCTGAAGATTAGCAACGGCAAAGCTTATATCAATCCGATCGCAGGAACTTTCAGGCGAACCGGTAATGATGAGAGTGACAAGCTTCTCGCCCAGCAGCTTGCTGCTGACCAGAAGGAAAATGCAGAACATGTTATGCTGGTTGATCTTGCGCGCAACGACCTGAGCCGGCATGCCAGGAATGTTAAAGTTGAAAGTTACAGGGAAGTCCAGTTTTATTCACATGTTATTCATCTCGTTTCTGCTGTTTCAGGAGAACTTAAGGATGGAACTACAACTGCAGATATGATGTCTGCCACTTTCCCGGCAGGCACACTTTCCGGAGCTCCTAAGTATATGGCAATGAAGATCATAGATAAATATGAAAATCAGAGAAGAGGGTACTATGGAGGAGCTATCGGATTTCTCGACTTTAGTGGCACTTTTAACCATGCCATTATGATCAGAACATTTCTGAGTAAGGCCAATACGCTTTATTATCAGGCCGGTGCCGGTATTGTGGCCATTTCCGATGAAGAGAAAGAACTTCAGGAGGTGAATAATAAGCTTGGGGCACTCAGAAACGCTGTTGAATTGGCTGAAAATATTAAGTAATAATTAATTGCAATTGAAATGAAGAAGATTTTGGTTATTGATAATTATGATTCCTTCACCTATAACCTCGTATATTATATCGAAAAGGTGACAGGTACCTGCCCTTCAGTCTTCAGGAATGACGAGATTTCGCTCGACGAAGCGGGTGGTTATGATAATATACTTCTTTCACCCGGACCAGGTGTTCCAATCAATGCAGGTATATGTATTGACCTGATAAAACGCTATGCATCAACGAAAAACATTCTTGGAATATGTCTAGGACACCAGGCTATAGGAGAGGCTTTCGGAGGCAAAATCCTTAATCTCAGTCATGTTTATCATGGTATTGCCTCACAGGTCCTGATTACAGAAATTAATGATCCTCTTTTCATGAATATACCTTCCCCGATTATCAGTGGCAGGTATCACTCATGGGTGGTGTCGGGTGATGGTCTGCCTGATTGTTTTCGTATCACCTGCAAGGATGAGAACGGAATAATTATGGGAATAAGCCATAAAGTTTATAATGTGCATGGATTACAGTTTCACCCTGAATCGGTTCTGACCGAGCATGGTCTGGACATAATAGCTAACTGGATAAATAATTAAGTGTAATTTAAAGATAGTCAGCAAATTATATAGAGTTCTTATGACAAAGCAAATATTTATTAAACATGCGTGAAATACTGAATCATTTGTTCGAACACAAAACCCTTAACCGGGTGGAAGCAGAAAGGGTGCTTACCAGCATTGCAAAAGGTATTTATTCAGAATCTGAAATTGCAGCTTTTCTTACTGTTTACCTTATGAGAAGTATAACAGTGGATGAGCTCACCGGGTTTCGCGACGCTCTTCTGAATCTTTGCATAAGGATAGATCTGTCAGAATTCGAACCCATGGATGTATGTGGCACAGGTGGCGATGGGAAAGATACTTTCAATATATCAACTCTCTCTGCATTTATACTTGCAGGGGCCGGAATCAAAGTAGCCAAACATGGCAATTATGGTGTTAGTTCGATATGCGGATCTTCTAATATACTGGAGCATTTTGGATATAAATTTTCGACCGACAATGATAAGTTAAAAAATGAAATTGATAGATCAGGCATCTGTTTTTTGCACGCTCCACTTTTTAATCCGGCAATGAAAAATGTGGTACCTGTCCGCCGGGCTCTTAAAATAAAGACCTTTTTTAATATGCTGGGCCCAATGGTTAATCCATCATTTCCTGCAAAACAACTCATAGGAGTCTATAGCCTCGAACTTGCGCGTTTGTACAATTATCTTTACCAGCAGTCTGCAACAAAGTACATGATTGTTTTTAGTTTTGACGGATATGACGAGGTTTCACTTACCTCTGGATTTAAATATATTCTTAACGGGGTGGAGCAGATCGTTTCACCTGAAATAATGAATTACAACAGAGTTCTGCAATCAGAGTTGAACGGTGGAAAGAGCATCCAGGAGGCAGCTGATCTTTTTATGAAGGTGCTGAAAGGTGAAGGTACGACAGCTCAGAATAATGTTGTAACGGTGAATGCCCAAATGGCTCTGAAATGCTATTACCCTTCAAAATCTTTTGAAGAATGCCGCGAAATTGCCAGTGAATCCCTGTTTAAGAGAAAGGCTTATAAATCATTTATCAAACTCATTGAATTGCAGCCGTGACCATTCTTGATAAAATAATTGCAGTTAAGAAGACGGAGGTAAGCCTTCTTGCCGGAGTGACCGCTGTCAGAGATCTGGAAAGAAGTAGTTTTTTCAAACGTGATACAATATCTCTTTCAGGATTCCTGTCCGACAGGAATAAAACAGGAATTATAGCTGAGTTCAAGAGAAAATCTCCATCAAAAGGTATAATTAATTCATCATCAGCGGTTGATGAGGTCACATCGGGGTATTTCAGAGAAGGAGCTTCAGGTATTTCGATTCTTACTGATACACAGTTTTTTGGTGGGTCGATCATAGATCTTATGCTTATCCGGGAGAAAAGCATTTTCCCAATATTACGGAAGGATTTTATTATTGATGAATATCAGGTGATACAATCAAAATCTGCCGGCGCTGATGCAATTCTGCTCATCGCGGCGGCTCTCGGCACCCTGCAGATAGCGAACCTTTCAAAATTATCACGGTCACTTGGAATGGAGGTTCTTCTCGAAATACATAAACCGGAAGAACTCGAAAAGTTAAACCGGCACATTAATATAATAGGTGTTAATAACCGTAACCTGAAAACATTTGAGGTAAACACAGATATATCGGAGAATATCGTTCAGAAAATTCCCGATGGATTTTTAAAAATTTCTGAAAGCGGTATCAATTCATCTCAGATAGTGAAAAAACTCAAAGTTTCGGGATACGATGGATTTCTTATTGGAGAAAAGTTTATGAGTACACCCGATCCGGTGAAGGCTTTTTCTGAATTTGTAAAGGATTTAATCTGACGGCATGATACAAGTTAAGGTATGTGGAATGAATGATCCTCTGAACGTTAAGGCAATAGCTGAAGCAAAGCCCGACTTCATGGGATTTATTTTCTTTTCCGGATCTCCAAGATATGTGGGTGCAGCACCTGATATGGCACTTTTTCATAATGTTCCTTCGGGTATCAAAAGGATAGGCGTTTTTTTAAATGAAGTTAATTATAAGATTCTTGAAATATCACTTAATACAGGTCTTGATATGATACAGTTGCATGGTGAGGAATCGCCAGAATCATGTTCTCAGTTGCAATCTTCAGGACTCTCAATAATCAAGTCTTTTAATATTGATAACAACTTTTGTTTTGAAATTATGAAGCGCTATTTACCATGTTGTGATTATTTCTTATTTGATACAAAAAGTGAAAAACGCGGTGGCAGCGGCAGGAAGTTTAACTGGGGAAAATTGGAAGCATATTCACTGGATAAACCATTTTTCCTGAGCGGAGGAATAAGTCCGGAAGATACATGTGTAATTAAATCCTTAAGTAACAAAGGATTCTTTGCTGTGGATTTAAACAGTCAGTTCGAAATTTCTCCCGGATTTAAAGATGCTGCCAGGGTTAGTACATTTATTAATGAAATTAAAAATGATCAGATATGACATATAATGTAGATGAACGGGGCTACTATGGGGAATTTGGAGGAGCTTTTATTCCCGAAATGATGTANNTTCCATTCATTGTTAAAACATTATGTGGGAAGACCCTCGCCCCTGTACTTTGCTTCACGGTTGTCAGATTTTTATAATACAAGGATTTATCTTAAACGGGAGGATCTTAATCATACCGGGGCACATAAAATAAACAACACTGTTGGCCAGATACTCATTGCAAAACGTCTGGACAAATCAAGGATTATTGCCGAAACAGGAGCCGGTCAGCATGGAGTTGCAACGGCAACCGTGTGTGCGCTGATGGGAATGAAGTGCATAGTTTATATGGGACAAACAGACATAAAACGACAATCTCCGAATGTCTTGCGGATGAAAATGCTGGGCGCAGAGGTTGTTCCGGTTACCAGCGGCAATAAAACGCTGAAAGATGCTACAAATGAGGCTATACGCGATTGGATAAGTAATCCCATCGATACGCATTATATAATAGGTTCGGTAGTCGGGCCACATCCATACCCCGACCTGGTCGCGCGGCTTCAGTCAGTGATAAGTGAAGAGATGAAATTCCAGGTCAAAGAGGTATCAGGAAAAGACGACCCTGATTATATAATCGCATGTGTTGGTGGTGGGAGCAACGCAATTGGCTCCTTCTACCATTATCTTGACAATGAACAAGTGAAGCTGATTGCCGTGGAAGCCGGAGGGAAGGGTATTGAGAGCGGAGAAACAGCGGCTACCATGGCCACAGGCCGTCCGGGAGTAATTCATGGAAGCAAAACGATGCTTATGCAGACAGATGACGGTCAGATCACCGAGCCCTATTCTATTTCAGCCGGACTTGATTATCCCGGTATCGGACCGGTTCATTCATATCTTCATAAGATAAAGAGAGTTGTTTTCGACAATGTGAATGATGATGAGGCTCTTGAAGCGGCATTCAGACTTACCCGGCTTGAAGGAATTGTACCGGCTCTTGAATCGGCCCATGCCCTTGCCTGGTTAGGGAAACATCAATTCCGTAAAAATGATGTTGTTATAGTAACAATCTCAGGAAGGGGAGATAAAGATATGGATACTTATAATAAATATATGGGAGAGATTGTTTCCCGCAGATTACGCTGATCAGCGCAGATCAAATAATAGTTATTTGCGGAAATCTGCGAGATCAGCGGGAGAAAGAAATTGCGGAATATAAACGTAGATAAATCAATTTAAGTTATTGAATATGAATCGTATTGACAAACTTTTCAGAGAGAAAAAGGGCACTATACTTTCAGTCTATTTTACAGCAGGTTATCCCAGGTTGGATTCGACTGCTGGAATTATCGAAGCGCTTGCAGACGCAGGAGCTGATATGATTGAGATAGGTATGCCATTTTCCGATCCTGTAGCTGATGGACCAGTAATTCAGTACAGCAGTGAAATGGCACTTAGGAATGGTATGAACCTTAAATTGCTATTCGACCAGTTATCCGAAATCCGTGATGATGTGAAAATTCCTCTTCTTCTTATGGGATATTTAAATCCGGTCATGCAGTTTGGTGTAGAGAACTTCTGCAGGGAATGTACGCGGACAGGTATTGATGGTGTTATTCTTCCGGATCTGCCACCGATCGTCTACAAAGAGGAGTATTTCTCAATATTTAATGTATATGATCTTTACAATATTTTGCTCATTTCACCACAATCCTCGGTTGAAAGAATTACAGCGATTGATAAAATCAGTCGAGGTTTTGTTTACATGGTTTCTTCCTCATCAGTAACAGGTTCAAAAGGAAACTTCTCGGATGATCAGATTTCTTATTTTAAGCGGGTAAGTGAGATGAAACTTAGAAACCCGGTTCTTATTGGTTTTGGAATTTCGAATCATGAGACTTTTATAGATGCTGGAAAATTTGCGAGAGGAGGGATAATCGGAAGTGCCTTTGTTAATATTCTGGAGCAGGATGGGAATGACTTTGAGAATATTAATCAGTTTATAAAGGAAATTAGAGGCTGATTATTGTTGAAATCATGGAAACGGCAAATCAGATGCCTCAAAAACATGCGTTCAATAAAAAAAATGATATAAATATTGAATGGTACCCTTAAAAATTTGATATAAGTATCAAAAATATACATAAAAAATTTGAAATACCCTCTAAAAAAGTATATGTTTGCAAAAATATCTATGTTTTTGAATTATATAATTTTTTTAGCTGATGAAAATTTCCGGGAAAAGAACTGTGTTAATGGTACTTTTGTTTATTGTAAGTACTACAGGTTTATTTGCTGCCGATAATACCCCTGTTGATTCAGGAGCAACGGCATGGATGCTTACTTCCACTGCCCTTGTCCTGCTTATGATTCCGGGTCTGGCTATGTTTTATGGAGGACTGGTTCGTTCAAAGAATGTACTTGGGACTATTATGCATAGTTTTGTGGCCATGGGCATTATAAGTGTTTTGTGGGTTATTGTGGGTTACAGCATGAGTTTCGGGAAAAATGTTCTGGGTGGCTGGTTTGGATGGAATTCGAACTATTTCTTTCTGAAAGGCATTGACACTAATATCATGGATGCAGGTATTCCTGAATATGTTTTTACAATGTTCCAGGGCAAGTTTGCAATTATTACTCCGGCGCTTATAGCTGGAGCGTTTGCTGAAAGGGTTAACTTTAAAGCCTATTGCTTCTTTATTGCCATCTGGAGTCTGTTGGTATATAATCCTATTTGTCATTGGGTTTGGAGTTCCGATGGTTTCCTTTTTCATCTTGGAGCTAAAGGAGCAATAGATTTTGCAGGAGGAACTGTAGTTCATATTTCTGCAGGGGTCAGCGGTTTGGTAGCCGCATTATATCTTGGTGCCCGCAGAGGTTATCCGTACCAGGTGATCCGCCCGAATAACATGGTGATCACTATGCTGGGTGCAGGTCTTCTTTGGGTTGGTTGGTTCGGATTTAATGCAGGAAGCAGCGTTTCGAGCGGATTGAGCACTGCACAGGCACTTACGGCTACGCAGGTCGCAGCAGCTTCCGGAGCTCTTTTCTGGATACTGATAGAAAGTTTTCACCAGGGAAAAGCTACAGCTCTGGGTTTTGCCTCCGGAATTTTGGCAGGATTAGTTGCAGTCACTCCTGCTGCCGGTGTAGTTCAACCTTACGGAGCAATGATTTTGGGTATTCTGGCTTCATCGATATGTTATATGGGCATACAGCTGAAAAACAAACTTGGATATGATGATAGTCTGGATGCATTCGGGATACACGGGATTGGAGGAGTCGTGGGAGCTTTACTTCTTACTTTCTTAATTCGCCCATCTTGGATGCATGATGCTGCGAAAATTGCAGGTGGAAAATGGACAATCTGGAACCAATTTGGAGTCCAGGCCCTGGCAGTCTCCGTTGCAATTGTTTATGCTGCTGTAATGACTTTTATAATAATCTTTATATTAAACAAATTTATTAGGTTTAAATCAACAGAGGATGATGAAATGGCTGGACTTGACAGNNAAAGTACGTGAGGCATTAATTGAAGCTGATATAAAAAGAATTACAGTCAGCCGTGTTTCAGGTCATGGACAGCAGAGAATTGAAGAGATGTACAGGGGGCAGATCATTATTCCCGATCTGATCCCAAAAATCAGAATTGAAATCGGTGTAAATGATGCTTTTGTTGATATAACAGTCAATGCAATACTTAAAGCTGCCCGAACAGATGGCGCCGGGAATGTCGGCGATGGTAAAATATTTATTACTCCACTGGAAGAATGTATAAGAATCAGAACAGGGGAGAGGGGAGGAACTGCGATTTGAATGTTAAAAAAGCCTCTTTAGATAGATTAACCCGGATTGAATAAGTCCGGGATTTTTCTTAATGGAATGTTCTTGTTTTGAGGAGGTTTATTAATTGCAGCATTTTAAATATTATTGATAAAAATTCCCCATATTTGCCGGACATTTAAGCGGATTCAATCTTTTGGGAATTGCAATTCCGGTTGAAAAACTATCATCATGCGGGTATTGCATCTTATAAAAAATTTCGATTTTGGTGGCGCAGAGAATCATGTCCGTGAGTTGGCAAATTCACAGGAGGAACTTGGGCATAATGTATTTATTATTGCGGGAAAAGGGAGACAGGAATCCTGGGTAAATAAAGGAGTATGTTTTATATCTCTCCCCCTAAGGGACTATCTGATTCCTGTCCTGATTCCTATAATCTGTTATTTATCTTTAAAGAATAGGATCCAGGTAATTCATGCTCATCAAAGGCTTCCTATTTTTATAGCATGCATAATAGGGAAAATTACAGGTGTTCCAGTTGTTGTAACTATACACGGAAGAACCAGATATGACCTTCGATCATGGATTTCAAGAAAGTGCTCAACAAAGATAATTTTTGTCAGTCGACATGTACTTCAAGTATCGGCAAGATATGAGGAGATAAAACATAAATCGGTTATTATACCAAACTGGGTTACAATTTCTAATAGTCAATCCGGGAAGAATCCGTATTCAATAAGTTATATAAGCAGAATTGATAAAAACCATTCAACTCTTATCCTTTTAATGATTCAGAAAGTAATATTTCCCCTTGTTTCAGAATTTCCGGGCATTACAATTAATATAATCGGGGATGGTGATTTTTTGCCTGAAATACAAGAAGAGGCTAAGAGATTAAACACCAGGGTAAAAAGGGAAGCATGTATCATTTATGGCTTTTCTCCGGATGTAAAAAGGATTATTCATCGGTCAGAATTGATCCTTGGAGTTGGACGTGTTGCTCTTGAGGCTTTGGCATGTGGGGTCCCGGTATTATCAATAAATCAAAAACGTATGGGTACAATTATTTCAACCGATAATTATCCGTTTTACAGGGATAATAACTTTGTTGCAGTTGGAAACCCTGCACCTGATGAAAATAGCCTGACCGACCAGATAACCAAATTTTTCACAGATCTAAAATACTGGCAAAAAGAAGCTTCAATTTTGAAAGGGTATATCAATGAGGACTTTAATCCGCATAAAATATCTGATTCAATTGAGGTACTTTATGACGAAACAATTAAATCGAGAAGAAATATTATGCTGCCAGTGTTTGCATGGATTAAGCTTCCTTAAGCTTGCAACCACGATGAAGTATTCATGACATTGGTTCAATCAAACCGCAAACTGAAGTTATCTTTAAAAATGATTACTAGATGTTTTCTTCAGTAATTGCTTTAATTTCAGTGAATGCTTTGGCCAGGATTTCCTTTATTCCGGCAACTTTTGCAGAGTCTTGCTGACGGCAAGCCTTCCTATAATATGACGTATTTCAGATGAGTAATTCAAAACTGCCCTTACATCCTGAAGATACTCCTTGTCAGAGTAACCCCACAGACCCAATATTTAAGGGCATTTGAAATAATACCCAATACCTCCTGAGGCATATTGTATCTTTAAAACTGGACCTAAAATCTTATTTTTACTCCTATTCCAGTTGCTGATGCCAGCCATTTGAACTTAACCAGTTCGACATCAATTCTGATATGCCTTTCTTTTGACTTTCCAATTGCCCATAAAGGAATTCCAACAGCCATTAATCCCAGTCCGCCAATCATAACCCCGCGATATATATTCACTTTATTTCCCGAAGGTTCACCATTTACACCATCATTATATACTTTCCAATACAATACATTACCAACAAAAAGTGTTACACCTCCAATAACGGTTAATGCTGTCCCAATTCTTTCCATCTTTTTATCCCTGTTATACGCATCCACATATAAAGTTGAACTTCTTCCCTGAGCATTTATTGAAAGTGAGAAAACTGTAAGTAATAAAACAAGAATCAGAGTTTTCATAATCTCTCTTTTAATGAAAAAACTCCGGACATGATTTCCCGAGACAGTAAATGTTATCATCTATTTCAAAAGCTTATATTTATTAGCAAGTTCAATGGCTGCCTCTGCAATCGTTGTATCCTTAATTTTCCCCTGATATTTTTTAGCTACTTCTGATAATTCTTTTATTAAATCTTGTTTCAAAGAATATTCACCGGCTCTATCAAATGGAGATTCATCTGAAATCCATTCTCCTTTCCAATTTAAATGTCCCATACTAATTTACCATTAATACATCAAATTTATTCTTTTATTTTTATTTGATATATCAACACCTCAGCTTCCTTTACTCGGCGTTGACCTGCTGAGGGCAAAGCGCTGAATCCCCGCAAGCGCATTGGTTTCGCCGAGCTCTCCCGCTTAGGCGGGATCGGTTCTCCGTTGCTT
>PLMC01000079.1:0-205 GCA_003141495.1 Bacteroidales bacterium | reverse complement strand
GGCATACAATAGCGGCATTCCGTGCAATCTGCTTTTATTCTTGAACCCATCGCATTTCGCAACTTATCAAAGATCAGTATTTCATCTTTGCCGAGAGAATCAGGAAATCCTTCATTGGCAATTCTAATGTTTTCCTCCACCTGTTCCATGCTGTTCATACCTGACAGAAGGCTTGAGACTCCGGCCTCATTCCACACAAAACGCA
>PLMC01000067.1 GCA_003141495.1 Bacteroidales bacterium | reverse complement strand
TGTGCTTCATGCGGATGTTCTGTTCCGGCATAAACGTGTAGATTTCTGTAAAGCGCGCTTCCAAGCCTGTTTTTAGGCAACATACCTTTCACAGCTTTCTCAACCAATCCGATCGGATTCTTTTTCAATAAAGCTTCAGCAGTTGTAAATCTCTGTCCTCCCGGATAACCTGTATGCCGCACATATACTTTATCGGACCATTTTTCACCTGTCAGATCGACCTTCTCAGCATTGATAACAACCACGTTATCCCCACAATCAACATGAGGCGTAAAATCGGTTTTGTGCTTCCCTCTAAGCATCGAGGCCACGACTGATGCAAGTCTTCCNNAGAACCTTGCCTTCAGCATCAATAATTACCCACTCCTTGTTTACAGTAGCTTTATTCGCTGAAACTGTTTTATAGCTTAAGGTGTTCACTTGTTTTATTTTTTAATTGATATACTTATATTTAATGTAATTAACCCGATATTTTGAGGTCTGCAAAAATACAACATATTTCCTAAAAAAAAAGAAATCTGTATAGATTTTATTTTTGTTCAGCAAAAGTAGGTTAATTTTACAGCCTGTAATAATAAAAAAGAGGATGTTTTATTATTCCTGAATTAAGATTCTTTGTGAGCCTTCGTGCAATCCTTTGTGCGCCTTTGTGGTTAAAATTCTTTTACCACTAAGGAACACAAAGTTCATCACAAAGGGACACAAAGGGTTAAAACAATATAATCTGACTCTCATTATTCGACATGAATGGAAAAAGACAGAATATTTCTTACAAAAGCTATTGAAATTGCATCAAATGCAATTTCTGAAGGAGGAGGCCCTTTTGGTTCCGTCATAGTAAAATATGGTATAATAATCTCTGAAGCCTTCAACAGAGTAGTTCTGAATAATGATCCGACAGCTCATGCTGAAATTCTTGCCATAAGGCAGGCCTCTTCTGTTTTGCGCTCTCACGACCTGGACGGATGTGCATTATATTCTTCCTGTGAACCATGTCCTATGTGCCTCGGAGCAATCTATTGGTCAGGAATAAAGAAAGTTGTTTATTCTTGCGATCGCACAGATGCTGAGAATGCGGGATTCAGTGATAAACTGATATATAATGAAATAATGCTTGACCCTTCAAAAAGAAAAATTTCATTTATCAGATTGACTGATTCAGGAGGGGAAGAGGTTTTCAGGAAATGGGATGAAAAGGAGAATAAAATTATGTACTGACAGGATGGAATCAGGAGTTAGATTATCAAGAGATTTTTATACAAGAGATGTACTTGACGTAGCCCCAGAACTTCCAGGTAAAAACCTGGTTATCAGATTAGATGATGGATCTATAGGCAGATTCAGAGTCACAGAAGTTGAAGCATATCGTGGTAGTGAAGATCAGGCATGTCATGCATTTAAAGGAAGAACTGCCCGAACTGAAATTATGTTTCACGAAGGAGGAAGATTGTATATATATCTTATTTATGGGATGTACTGGATGCTGAATATCGTTACAGGTTTGGAGAATATCCCTCAGGCTGTCCTTGTAAGAGGAGTGGAAGATTATCAGGGACCTGGGAAATTAACAAAATCCCTGGGAATTGATAAGTCGTATAATGGAGAAGATCTTGTATTATCCGAAAGAATGTGGTTCGAAGATAGCGGTTTAGTTCATCCTATAAAAAATGGCCCAAGGATTGGCATCGATTATGCCAGTGAATACTGGAAGACAAGACCTTGGAGATATTTTCTATCACCTTAAAATGATGTTAAATAGAATAGTGGTTGAGCACATATAATTATTTTTTACGTTCTTTGCTCAGTAAATTAAACAAAAACAATTCTTTTATGGATTCAATTTGGGGCAATTACCGTCGCTGGAATAACCTTACAGGATGGTTTATTTTTATTATTTCTTCACTTGTTTATCTGCTAACTCTTGAACCAACTGTAAGTTTCTGGGATTGTGGTGAATTTATTCTGGCAGCCTTTAAACTGCAGGTTGGACATCCTCCTGGAGCTCCTCTGTTTCTAATGATGTCACGGGTAGCTACACTCTTTGCTGGTGGAGAAACTTCCAAAGTTGCTGTAACGGTAAACATCCTGTCGGCTCTGTGCAGCGGATTTGCCATAATGTTCCTATTCTGGACAATTACCCATCTTGTGCGTAAAGTATTTGTAAATGGTAATGAACTTGAATCAAAACATGTTCCGGCTATCATTGCCAGCGGTATACTCGGAGCATTGGCGTTTACATTTTCAGATACCTTCTGGTTTTCAGCTGTTGAAGGTGAGCTTTATGCACTCTCTTCACTTATCATAGCTCTGGTGTTCTGGGGTATGTTAAAATGGGAAGAAGAAGAAGAAAAACCATATTCAGGAAGATGGATAATTCTTATAGCTTACATAATGGGTTTGGGACTTGGCGTACATCGTCTGAACCTTTTAATTATACCTGTTCTTGTTTTTGTATATTACTTCAAGAAATATGAAGTCACAACCAAAGGCTTGATTAAGACGAGTTTGGTTTCGCTTTTGCTCCTCTGGCTGATGGTGTTTGTTATTATGCCCGGTATTCCGGAGGTAGCAGGCTGGTTTGAACTGTTATTCGTAAATATTCTTGGATTACCTTATAACAGTGGACTTCTGTTCTTCATGGCAGTTCTGTTTGGTGCTATCACATATGGCATATATTACTCTTTGAAGCATAAGAGGGTGATACTTAATTATGCAATGACCTCTCTCGTAGTGATTATGATAGGTTATTCATCGTATGCAATGATTATGATAAGGTCATCAGCCAGACCTCCCATGAACCAGAATAATCCTTCAGATGTATTTTCTTTGTCATACTATATTAATATGAAGCAGTATGGCAGCGCACCAAAATTCTATGGTAACTATTATAGTGCTCCGGTTACAGATGTTAAGAAAGTTATTTCAGGATATAATAAGGTAAATGGCAAATATAAACCCTATTATCATCCTGAATATACATATAGTAAAGATTTTGAGACATTGTTTCCCCGAATGTACAGTTCCGATCCTGAACACGAAAGTGCATATAAATACTGGGGCAAAGTGGTTGGCAGAAAATTCTCAGGAGGCGAGGGAAAAGAAGCGTTGGTATGTCCGACTTTTGGCGAAAACCTCCGTTATTTCTTCCGCTATCAGATCGGATTTATGTACATGAGATATTTCATGTGGAATTTTGCGGGAAGACAAAACGATATTCAGGGTAACGGGAATGCAATCGATGGGAACTGGATAAGTGGTATAAAATTTATTGACGAAGCGCGTCTGGGGAATTTGGATAAAATTCCAAAGGATCTGAAAACTAATCCCGGCAACAATAAATATTATTTTTTTCCACTTCTGATAGGACTTGCCGGAATGTACTGGCAATACAAAAGAAATAATTCAGGTTTCTGGCTTGTTATGGTCTTTTTTATAATGACAGGACTAGCTATTATATTCTACCTGAATCAATATCCGGATCAGCCAAGGGAGAGAGATTATGCCTACGTAGGATCATTCTACGCTTTTGCAATCTGGATCGGAATTGGATTTATGTTTGTTTATGAAAAACTTCAGAAGTTGTTAGGAAATAAAGGATCATTAGCTGTAACTTTTGTAGTTCTTATTGCAGCAGTACCGGCTCTTATGGGCGCACAGAACTGGGATGACCATAACCGTTCTCACCGTTATACTGCAAGAGATATAGGAGCTAATTATCTGAAATCATGTGCCCCAAACAGCATCTTGTTTACTTATGGAGATAACGATTCGTTCCCTGTCTGGTATAATCAGGATGTGGAAGGAGTCAGAACCGATGTTCGGGTTGCAAACCTGAGTTATATACAGGCTGGCTGGTATATTGAAATGATGAGGCAGAAAGCTTACGGTTCTGATCCATTACCTTTAACACTTGGACCCGAAAAGTATATTGAAGGACAGAGAGAGCAGCTTCCTGTCGATAACAGGGTTGATAAACCAATTAATCTGAAAGAGATTGTTCAATTTGCCGGGTTTGATGATAATAAATATAAAGTTGATCTCAGCGGAAGGGGTGATTATATGAACTATCTTCCTGCTAACAAATACATAATTGATGTTGATTCCGCGAAAGTACTGTCGAATGGTACTGTTAAGAATTATTATAAAGACAGACTTGTTTCTCCGATGATCTGGGAGTATACCGACGCTGATGCATACAAAGGGGATCTGGCAATAATGGACCTTCTTTCTACCAACAAATGGGAGAGACCTGTTTACTTTTCAACTACTGTCCCTTCAACCCAATACAAAGGACTCGAGAAGTACTTTATCCAGGAAGGCCTTGCTTACCGGTTAGTACCGGTTAAAACCGATAAACCCGAACAGGGCGAATTCGGAATGATAGATCCCCTGGTTATGTATGACAATATGATGAACAAGTTCAAGTGGGGAAATGCGGGTGCTCCTCATGTTTATCTTGATGAGAATAATAAGCGTATGTTTAGTAATTTCAGAAGGATCTTTGGAACTCTTGGGAAAGCTTTACTTGTCAGCGGAGATACATTAAAAGCTGTTGAAGTAGCACACCGGGGCCTTGAAATTGTTCCTTCAAATAAAATGTCATACGATTTTTTCACCATCGAAATTGCAGAAGTCCTGATAAGTGCAGGCAAGACAGAAGAGGGTGAGAAGTTGTTAAGTGATATTATTAAATACTCAAAAGAATATCTTGATTATGCTATCAGTTTGAAACCTGATGAGAGGTTTGGTCTTGATTATCCTACAGGAATTAACATGCAGGGACTACTCGATATATATAATTTGGCTGTGAGGCTAAAACTAGACTCCATCATTAAAACTATAGAACCGGAAATAAATAACTATTACGGTAAGCTTTATTCTGCAAAATAGTTTCTTATGCGGCTTTTCAGGCCTGTTTTTCTGGAACGTTGGCTTTATCCTGAAGCAATATTCAGGATAAGGACAACTGAAAAGGTGTTATATCTGACTTTTGATGATGGACCTGATCCGGTATCTACTCGTCAGTTGCTTTCTATTCTTAAAACATATGATACCAAAGCGATGTTCTTCTGTACCGGGAAGAAAGCTGAAGAATATTCTTGCCTGATGAATGATATCCGTATCGGAGGCCATATAATCGGGAACCATGGCTATAACCATTATAATGGTTGGCGGACAGACTCTGTGAAATATATTAATGACGTAATAAGGGCCTCGGACTTTACGTCTGATAGAATATTCCGTCCTCCTTTCGGAAGACTGTCAAATAAACAAAGAAAGAGACTTCCGAAATCATTTAAATTAATATTCTGGGATATAATGGCCTACGATTTTGACACCACTTTTGGAGGATTGAAGTCACTCAGAATATTGCAAAACAAAATCAGACCAGGTTCAATAATTGTTTTGCATGATACAGTTACTTCATGTGCGAACGCAATCATTGGAGAATTTTTGACATATGCGATAAGGGCAGGATACAGGTTTGAATTATTGGAAGATGCAGAGAGAAAGTAAACCTGTTTTTATGCTAAAAACAAACTCGCTTCCGAAAACACTTTTTCAAACCAGTAATCAACTTTTTTTGAAAGAGGGGAATCAAGAATGGGGAAAGGATTTTCGTGGGTATATGTATATGGGAGATCCCATACATCGACGATATTTTTCTTATTAAAACCACCAAGGGTCGAAATCACTCCTTTACACGGGATAACAGAATCTTTCACTAAAGAAATCGAATGGATCTGATCGCGGAGCTTATTTAAGATATTTTCCCTGAAAGTTTTAAGCCTTCCCAGATCAATCATCGATCTGAAGGCCATGCCGGTCTGGCTTGTATGCAGAAAATCCACCAGAGGGTTTTTTACGGTAAGAGTTTTTTCAAAATCATAGAGGTAATATGAATAAACCCTATGGAATGCCAGGCTGTCCATTATTAATTTTGAAGAGCCTTGCATATTGCTGAAAACCGATCCTCCGCAAAACATAAAAAGCTTCGACTCAGAAAAAAGCTTCTCAGGATTTCCCATAAGAATAATTTCAGCAAGAAAAGCTCCAATAGAATAGGCAAAAAGATTAAAATTGGCTGTCCGGGGTATAACCTCATGTTCGCCATTTCTGATACATGACAGCAGTTTTACAATATCAGTAGATGTCTGATATCCTGATTTAAAGAATCTCATCGGATCTTCTGTAAGACGATTGCTGAGTGCAATATTTGCAAAACTCGACATATTTATTTCACCAAGGGAAGCATTACGGTCCTTCATGAAATTAACCATCGCCCTTGGATCTTTCCATGATGACGGTGACCTGTTTATGTGAAATGAAATAGGGAATAGAATTACATAGCTATCCGTATACTGAGCGAGGTAATAAGCCCAGACAAGGTATTTTACCCAGCTTCTCTCATTAAGACCATGAAGCAATAGAATTACTTTATCACTTTTAACGTTCCGTGGAGTAAAAACAGGATAAGAGAAAGAACGGTTTTCAGCAATTAGTGTATCGTTTTGATTTGAAAATTCTTTTAACGGAACATCCGACTGGAATAAAATATTGTGAATTTTAATATCTGAATCAGGAATTGACATTATCCTGTTCTCATTTGTGAAGACAGATTTAAGCTCATTAAATGTTTTTGTGTATTCCATTTACTCAGATAAAATAATATTTATATACAAAGTAAGTCGTGAGTTTTACTGCGGACAAATTTATGTGGCGAATGATAAGATGAAGTGATAAAACTTCCAAATAAGGGATGTAATTCAATTATTAGTGACAGAATTCTTCTTTTTGCAAATAGTCAAAACTAATTTAATCTGGATTTAAAGTAATAAAATACTTAATTTTACATTCAGTAATCAAAGTGCAAATGATCGACTTCCAAAAACCGATACCTCCATATTTGAATGAAAAGCAGAATATTATACGTCTGATACTTTTTACTTCACTGTTTGCCCTGGTTTTTATTAATGCTTATTCTCCTTTTGGCGCTGACAGATGGTATAACCTGACAAGATTTGAGTTTTTTACATATTCCAGTCTGACAATACTTTTAGGTGTACTTGTTGTTGTAATAAGCCGAATCATGATGTACCATGTATGCAAAAGGCATACTATTAATATATGGCAATATCTGTTATGGATATTTGCCGAAATATTTTCCATGGCTCTCGCATACGGCCTGTTTGAGAAATTATTTCTGAAAGACGCCCGGATGTTTACTGAACTTGTAAAAAATTCCTCAAGAAATACTGCACTTGTTCTGTTATTGCCATATTCCGTATTATGGCTTTATTTTTCGTGGCGTGATAAAAAGGAACAGATAGAAAGACTGGCAGATTATCCGTCTTCCTCGGAGAACTCAAGAAATATGATTCCGTTTTATGACGATAAAGGAATCCTGAGGTTTTCAATTAAGAAGGAAAATTTACTTTATCTTGAATCGGCTGAAAACTATGTAAATATCTGCTATCTGAATAAGGGTAAAGTATCGAAATACCTTCTTCGGGATACCCTGAAGAAAATTGAAGAGAACTTTTCAGGGACTGAAATTGTAAGATGTCATAGATCATATATGGTTAATTTTGAAAAAGTTAAAGTTATCAGAAAAGATAAAGACGGCCTGAAACTTGAGTTTGATAATCCCTCTGTGACAGATATCCCGGTTTCAAAAACTTACGTCAATACTGTAATGCAAACTTTCTCGAAATATTTCCAGGCCGGGGATCTCAGCTAACGGTTTTTATTTTTAGATTTTGTTTATCAGAATGAAATGTTACTTTTGAAATGATAAAATATTTCCTGAAAAATGAATATTCTCATCCTGGGATCTGGAGGCAGGGAACATGCACTCACCTGGAAACTTGCTCAAAGTAAAAAGGTCGATAAGATTTTTATAGGTCCGGGAAATGCCGGGACAAGTAATATAGGAACAAACCTGAAGCTCGATCCTGAAAACTTCACTTCAGTCAAAACAGGGGTTTTGGAAAACAGGATTGATATGGTAATTGTTGGCCCCGAAGCTCCATTAGCATTGGGGATTCACGATTTTTTTCTGAATGACAAAATACTTAAAAATATACCTTTAATTGGGCCCGGTAAATCAGCTGCCCGGCTGGAAGGGAGCAAAGATTTTGCGAAAGCTTTTCTCACCCGGAATAGAATTCCCACAGCCGGCTATAAAAGTTTTGACAAAACAACTCTGAAAGAAGTTCCGTCATTTCTGAGAACACTGAGTCCTCCTTATGTTATTAAAGCAGATGGTCTGGCTGCAGGCAAAGGCGTTGTGATTCTTGATGATATTTTCGAAGCTGAGAAAGAGGTCGAAGCAATGCTGAACGGAAAATTTGGCACAGCAGGACAAAAAGTTGTTATTGAGCAGTTTCTTAAGGGAATTGAACTTTCGGTTTTTATAATCACTGATGGAATTACGTATAAATTATTACCGGAAGCAAAAGATTACAAAAGGATCGGAGTGGGAGATACCGGGCTTAATACCGGTGGTATGGGAGCCGTTTCACCTGTCCCTTTTGCTGATCTAAAATTTATGAATAAGGTGAAAAGCAGGATAATCGATCCGACAATGAAAGGATTATCTGATGAAGGAATTGTTTATAAAGGTTTTATTTTCTTCGGTCTGATAAATGTTGATGGAAACCCATATGTGATTGAATATAATATCAGGTTGGGTGACCCTGAGTCGGAAGTGATAATACCAAGAATAAAATCGGATTTCTTTGAACTTATTGAAGGCGTTGCTAAAGGAGATCTTGCCAGACGCGAAATTGAAATTGATGAAAGATTTGCAGCTACTGTCATGCTGGTCTCCGGTGGTTATCCCGGAACTTATAAGAAAGGTAAATCAATTCATGGTCTGGATCTGGCTCAGGGAAGCGTACTATTTCATGCCGGCACAAAGAAAGAAGCTGGTTCTGTAGTTACTTCCGGAGGTCGTGTTCTTGCAGTCAGCTCCTGCGGATCTTCGATGAGGGAAGCTCTTAAAACATCTTACAGGAACGCTGATTTAATAGATTTTGAAGACAGGTATTGCAGGTCTGATATTGGATTTGATCTCTAAAGCAAATGCTTCTACGAGTCTTTAAAAGAACTGGTCCGGGAGTAATATTTCTGATAATTGTTATTCTTATTGCAGTCTGGATCAGTGCAATTATAAATCAACGGCTGCACCCAAGGTTTATCTATGAGACTGATCCCATGCCGCTTTACGGCCTCATGAAACTTATGATAAATAATAATCATAATCTGGGAGTGATTCTTTCCTTTCTGATGGTCTCCCTGATGGCTTTCCTTATGGTAAATTTCAACACAACTGTTTTTTTTATTCATGAAAGGACTTTCCTTCCTGCATTATTCTATGTTCTGTTTGGTGGTTTTTTCCCTGATCAGCAGCTTTTAAATCCTGTTATACCGGCCTCAATTTTTCTTATGATGACAATAATCAGAATTATGGATGGCTATCATAAAACAGGTACGGCATACAATTATTTTGATGCAGGACTGCTTATTAGTATTGGCAGTTTATTTTATGTGAACCTGATATGGTTCGGATTATTGGTAATAATAGGAATCGCATTGTTAAGGACAGGTAACCTGAAAGAAATTGTAATATCAATTCTTGGACTCTTAACACCATACCTGATCACTTTTGCTCTTTATTATGTGGCCGGGAAAGATTTAAGGGTTCTGGTGAAGCTAATAGAGGATAACCTGTTTACCAAATCAACATTTTATCCTTTTCCAAGGTTAACAATCGTGGCTTTGCTCTATACGGGTTTATTAGTTCTTATAAGCGAAGTTCAACTTATTAAGCATATGAATACAAAAAAGATAAAGTCACGTAAAACATTTTCACTTATGATTTGGACTTTCTTAATCTCAATATCAGTTTATTTTGCAGTACGTTCAGTTTCAATTGAAATAGTATGGATGGCAAGTATTCCTGTCAGTTATTTCCTGACTCACTATTTTGTATTTGTAAAAAAGAAACTGGTACCTGAGATTTTATTTACCCTGTTTTTTGTTTTTATTCTATTTATACAGATATGGTACCTGAAATGAAGTGATTATTTTATCATTGAGACTACTCCAACACCGGACCCCTGTTGTCCGTTTGTGAAATCATAACTGATCTGGTATATACCGCTCTTCTGGCATTCAAAATCAACGAAAGAAAAAATCTTACCGGTTTTTTTGTCGAATGATGAAAGGATTAGTTTGTTGGCTTCATCTTTAATGGTGAGAATCAGCTGACCTTTTGAATTCTCCGCATTGCACATTGTAAATCTGTATTTGGTATTTTTCCAGAGTGACATATTCGCCTTATATCTTAATTCATTCTGTGATGTGGCTTTACCGAGCTGTATCCTGAAATCTTTCAGGTATTTGGCACTGGCCCCTGCATTTATTGCGCATTTGCTTATGAGCGGGTCCGAGACCTGTCCGAATGATAGAAACCCAAATGCCAATAAAATGGTCAGAGTTATAAATATTTTTTTCATACTAATTATTTGAAATTAGCCTGTCCCTGATATTCTTGGTAATTTCTATAACACCATTTAGTTGTTCTTTACTCATGGTGACAACACTTGTTTCGGTCTGTTTTATAGTCAAACCTCCATCTTTTTCCACACTAACAGGATCTCCCTGAGTGTACGTAATTCTAATATCACGATATTTATCTTTAATGTTCTGCATATCCTTGCAAAGACTAATGAACTCTGGATCGCGTTTACAATAAGGGCTTATGAGAAGCAGAAGGTCGTTTAAAATTATTTTCTGTTCCCCGATCCTGTCACTAAGCCTTTTATCAGGAAATTGGCTCACAACCTGTGTCGCCAGATACTGGCCTTCGATCCAGACTCCAATTATCATAAGAGCTGAAAGTTGCCCCCGATCATTGCTCCGGAGATAAGAATCTATTTTATTGTAAGAATCGATTGAAATAAAAAGAAGAGAGTCAAGATTCGATCTGTTCTTTGATAATCTTTTTATTGATTCGAAATCAAAAAACTGACCAACTTTAATATCCTCGGCAATTTTCCTTATCGATGAGAGAACATCCAGTGAAGAACCGGTTTTTTCATACATGTTCAGGTAGCCGAGGTCGGCTCCCAGAATACCAAGTTTAAGAGCCTTATCAAAACTTGTACTCTGTCTGTTTGCATCGATTGATTCAGCAATATAGTTTTGAGAGAAAGGAACCTGTAGCGTCTGCAGCAGATTTGCTATCTCAACCGGTGATGAAATGTTTTTTGAAATATCAGCAATGGCCTCAGGACTTAATTTTTCAGCTTCTGAAACCGGTACTGAATCAGACTGCGGAAAAACGAACTCCGACGTTTTACTTTTTGAATTCCTGCACGAGAATCCAAAAAACACAATAATCAAAATTAAAAATACTCTTCCTTTCATTTAGGATGATGTATAAATTATAACAAAAATACAAAAAAAACTTATTAACAATCTATTAAATAATTATTTTCGGAATTTTAAATTTTCAAAAAACCTTACTGATTTACCAAGCAATTCAAAATAAAGAGCCAAATATAGAAATACCGAACCTAAAAGTACAATAGAAATATTGAATACGAATGTATCAGTTTTCATACCAAAAATATATTTCGACGGAGAATAAAAATGTGTTCGAAAATTAAGGAATCCTCTTTTGTATGGATCAAGATAAATAGGATCTGTATTTTGTACGAGAGAATTATTATAAACCAGAATTTTCTTCCGTTCGTAAGGTTTAGTAACTAATTCAAGAAGTTTATAATTATAATAAGCATCTTCAATTTGCTTCAGTTTCAAATCATTCATATTATAAAAAATATCCTTCCTGTCACTTGTAGTATTTGAAATTCTGCTGAATGTTTTATCCATTCTGTCGAGGTATTTTGTAAGCGAATCTGCGACTCCGGGATTGAATTCATAGGGTGTCAGATCAGAAATATAATTGAATAAAGGTACATGAAAAATAGCAGACATTTTTTCCAGTTCATTTTTTAGAAGCTGGAGCTTGGTGAACTTATGTATTGATTTCTTTATAAGAAGATCTTCATTGTTGCCAATGTTTTTTGGATTGCTCCTGAACTCAAAAAGAGTAGTTTCAAGGGCATCACGCAATGCTTTAATCCTGTAGACCTTATTGAACTCGGCTTCACTTCTTCTCTTTTCCAGATCATAATATGTTTCACCTTCCTTTGTGAATTGAGTCTGGCTGTATTTGTTGTCCTTGAATTGCGACACAATAAGCGCTTCATAGGTCCATCGTGTCGGCATAAATTCAGCAATCATTGGCACTTTATCAACGTTGCCTATTTCCCTGTTCAGCTTGTCAAAGGAGAACATCGCTCCGCTGAGGACCATCATGGGTATTATCAGAAGAGGAATAACGATGTAGATTGTAATCGCTGAATTAAATGATGCTGATATATTAAGCCCGAGCATATTTGCGCAAAAGGCTGTTGTAAACAAGGCGAGCCAGTAATGGAAATACATTCCTTTTATACCAAGAATCGGGTTTGCAATCAAAACAAACAAAAGAGTTTGAATCGCCGAGATGAATATCAGAATTGCCACTTTGGAAAGAAGATAACTGTTGCGGCTAAGATTCAGGAAATGCTCTCTTTTTAGAATTTTACGGTCCCTGAAAATCTCCTCAGCACTGATCGTCAAACCAAGGAAAAGAGCCACGATAAGGCTCATAAAAATGTAAATAGGTATATTTTCATTTTCCGAAAAAATGTAAATATTAGAATCCGGATCCGGAATATATCTGATAATAAAGGAAAGTACAAATCCCAGGATCGGCGCTTCGAGCAGAGTCAGCAGCACATATTGACTATTTGAAATTTTNNGGCTCCTTAATTTCAGGCACTTGTTTATAAGGATGCCTGGATTTAAATGTATTTGACCATTCATTTGGCTTGACTTTCCGTTTTTCAGTGTATTTACCGAATTCATCTACAACTTGTGTCTCAATGATATTAAAGATTGTTTCCGGATTCACATTTCCGCATGATGGGCATTCTCCCTGTTTTGAATTGATCTGGGCATCCAGAGTTTTAAAGTAAATAACAGAATCGACAGGATTACCAAAATATGCCATGCATCCGCCCTGATCGAGAATAACAACTTTGTCAAACATTTTGAATATCTCTGATGATGGCTGATGAATGACTGTAAATATGAGCTTCCCTTTAAGCGTAAGGTCACGTAAAAGGTCCATCAGGTTTTCAGAATCTCTGGAAGAGAGACCCGATGTAGGCTCATCAAGAAACAGGACCAATGGTTCCCTTATCATTTCCAATGCGATATTCAACCTCTTTCGCTGTCCTCCGCTAATTACTTTATTAAAGGGAGAGCCTACTTTTAATTCTCTCTTTTCCAGCAAACCGAGATTTGACAGAGTATGATCAACAAGTTCTCCAATTTCCTCTCTTGTCTTATTTTTGAAACACTGACATGCAGCATAGAAAAGATTCTCAAATACAGTCAGATCCTCAATGAGCAGATCATCCTGCGGCACATATCCAAAAACACCCTCAAGTTCAACATTATCCTTTGCAACATCTAATCCGTTAATTTTAACGCTGCCAGCCGATGGTTTCAGGATTCCACTCATCAGGTTCATCAGAGTTGTTTTTCCCGATCCGCTCGCTCCCATTATTCCAATAAGCTTGCCCTCCTCAACCGAAAAACTTACATTATCCACAGCCGCATGTCCTTCCCAGAAACGATAGGAAAGGTTTTCAACAGAGAATGAAATTTTATGGATAATTATGTCAGAAAGGAAACTTGAACTGATATCACTATAGTAAATGGAATGTCCCTGTTGTGATTTTATTGAGCCTCCTTTGGCAAAGGTATAGACTTGACCTGATCTTATAGGAAGCCCGTTAAGATACAACTGATCATCGGATATATACCTGATAAAATACAGGTCAACGCTCGCAACTCTTATAATGATTATTCTGGTGTTATGGTAACCTGTCGCCATCCTTTTGCACAGTTCACATTTATCATCTCCGGGAGAAAGAACAAGTATTGTAGGATTATTCAAGTCCTCGGATTTATCATTTTTTACGAATTGCTCGATAGCGGCAAATTCCACAGCAGATATTTTAAATACTTCAGCGACAGTATTTATAATATTCATTCTCTGAATAGTAAACTGGCGGTCGGTATTTACTAGTTCATATAGCCGCATCAGAACAACCACTTTCTGTTCCTGGTTAAGAGTGCGGTTAATCTTCTTGCATATACCGAGGATCTTTACAGAATCTTTTACGGAAGGAGCAGATGGCTCTTTCAACATCGATTTTTCCAGAACCGGGCCGGCATGCTCATCAAAAAGAGCAAGATATTCCTGAACGGNNTCCTGCTTTACAATCAGGGCAAATAATTCCATTAATGCCTTTAGAATCTCTTCACTCATAAATTAGCCGCGAAATTCAGAAAATGGTCATGTTGTGTAAACATACTTAATATTAATTATTTAACCAAACATGTTTCTAAAGATTAACTAATGAGCTTACTGAGTTCGGTACTGGTGAGTCTCAACAGACCAATTTAAGAATGCAGACTAAAATCAGACTTTCATCCGCATTCCGGTTGCAACATCATATTCTGCCATTCAGCTATCTGTTCTGACTGCTCTGCATATTATATTTTTATTTGGAAGCGACCTGCTTTTACTTTGATCCTGATTAAGTACCTAACTTTAAAAATTAAAACAATGAAAAAGAAATTAAATTCAGGTTTTGCGGGATTACTGGTAAGCCTTCTTATTATTGTACCTTCTGTGTCAAAAGGTCAAAGTGAAAAGGCAGTTGTAAAAAAGTACTTAGGTGCATTGCCGAAAGTCGAGAGGAGTAAAACACTTCAGAAATACCGGATGACCGCAGTCTACATAAACCGCGACCTGTATGGGAATTTTACAGGAAAAACAAAGGTTTCAGGCGATTATACTAGCGGGTTACCGGGAGACAGCTCTATGTGGAATAATGTCTATATCTCAGCCTCAAACAACTTTTCAGATCCGTTCCCTGCCGGAACAAAACAGGATTATATGGAAAATTTCAGATATATACCCTCTGATAAGATGATGGAAGAGAAGTCATTCAAAAGTTTCCCTAAATCGGTTGAAAACATATTTGCACGAAACCTGATATGGGATATGATGTCGGCAGATATCTTTGCATGGAATTATTATGACTCATTGGAACTGAATGTGCCTTATATTATTCCAGAAATGAAAGGTGAGTTTAATATGGCAGATATTGGAAATTATTCACACAATAAAGTAGTAATATGCTGGAAGGGGATATCGGAATTAAATGGCCAGTTATGCGCTTTAATCGAATTTAATGCTATTGATAATAAGCTTGAACTTAGCATGGACATGATCAAAACGAAAGGAACTGAACAATACTGGGGATCTGTTCTGGTATCAACCAAAACCATGAATATTGAACACGCAGACATGTATAGCGGAACGATACAAGAGGTTGAAGTTAAAGGGATGAAAGACAAAATTCTTGTGAAAACTATAAGAGAACTGGAGATAAGGAAAATTCAATAAGGAACCATTTAATTTGAAGTTATGAAAACAAGAGGAATAAAAGATTTGTATTTGCCTAAAAGTATTTCAATCCACGTAAAGTACTTGCTTATTTGTGCAGCATTTACTCCACTCTGGGGGGTGTTTATTAACGAACATAGTAATATTTTTCTAATCGGTACATTTTCGATGATGCTTGCAGATTTGGAGATTATTCGGTTGCTTACAAACAAAATGTCTAAATTTAGTGAAAAACATACTCAAAAATTTGAAGATACACATACCAGAAAAGAAGTAACCCTGACTTATGTTTCCGTATTTGTATTGTTTTTAGTTGTCGTTTTGGCAATATGTACTTTAGTTTTTGTTTTATTTTTGATTGTGTATCACTTAATAGAAGGTTGGGGATTCCCGAATTTATTTAGGATTTCTAATGAAATGAAGGGTGTAATAAAGGTTACTTCCATTGCCCTTTTATGCAGCACGCCTCTCTTTCTATATGGGAAGTGGCAGGATGCTATGAAAAGAGGATATGAACTTAGAGAGCAGAATTTGATTTTCCAGAATGAGACTTTGAAAAATCAGGTCAACCCTCACTTTCTTTTTAACAGTTTAAACACGCTTTCATCGCTGGTTATTTCTGAAGCAAAGGATGCCGGTCTTTTTGTTGATAAGTTATCCCAGATTTATCGCTATATTCTTGAAAATAGCTCAAAAATAAAAGTTCCTCTCAAAGACGAATTGGCATTTATCGAGGGTTATTTTTATTTACATGAGATAAGAAGCAAAGGTAAAATACTTTTTACCGTAGATATAAAAGACGATAATAAATATGAAATTTTGCCTGTATCTTTACAATCATTAATTGAGAATGCTATAAAACACAATATGGCAACTCTCGAAAAACCCTTGAAAATAACTATTTACATCGAGGGACAGAATATTGTGGTAAGAAATAACTTACAAAAAATGGCCACACAGGTGGTTTCAACAAAAATAGGGCTAAAAAATCTTAGCGAACGGGTAAGGTTAATAACCGGGAATGAAATTATTATTGAAGAAACAGAAAGTGATTTCATTGTAAAAGTCCCTTTATTCTTATGAATGTACTAATAGTTGAAAATGAAAAACCGGCCGCAGACCGGCTTATTAGGATTTTGAATAATCTTGATAAAGCTATTACAATAACAGGTATAGCTGAAAGTGTCGAGGATACAATTAACCGTTTACAAGAAAGTCCGAAACCTGATCTGATCCTTATGGATATTCAACTCGATGACGGGTTGTGTTTTGAAATTTTCGAAACAACCAAAGTAGATATTCCTGTAATATTTACAACGGCTTACGATGAATATACGCTCAAAGCTTTCAAAGTGAATAGTATTGACTATCTGCTGAAACCAATCGATGAGGGTCTGCTTAAATCGGCTCTAGCTAAATTCATAAAACTTTATGCTGACAATGATCCGTTTAAAAATGACTTTAAGCAACTCCTTTATGAATTCAGGAATCAATATAAATCAAGGTTTCTTATTAAAATAGGCGAAAAATACAAATCGATACCAGCCGGCGAGATCAGCCATTTTTACATAAACGAACGGAATGTCTTTCTGAGTGATAATCAAGGGAAAGACTATGGGATTGATTATTCCCTTGAACAATTACAGACTATCCTTGATCCACGGAAATTCTTCAGAATTAATCGCGAGAGCATTGTCAATATAGATGCTATTGCTTTAATGTACAGTTACTCTTCAAGCAGGTTACAGCTTACTCTGAAGGATAGGGAAAAAAGTGAATTATTTGTTGTAAGCCGTGATAAAGTGACAGAATTTAAAAGATGGATAGATAAATAGAATTCCTGTCTCATAGGTTTTTCCTTTATCCAATTTCCTTTTTACTTGAAAGCCACCGCAAGGGTGACCTTTGTGGAGATTAGGGGAATCGAACCCCTGACCTTGTGACTGCCAGTCACACGCTCTAGCCAACTGAGCTAAACCCCCTAAGAGTTCGTAAATGTAACAATAAAATGGAAAGTTGCAAATACGTTGAGGCTAAGGTTAAGGCTGAGACTGAGGTTGAGGCTGAGGTTGAGACTGAGTTGCAGCTTCACCATCTTAACCTTAACCTTAACCTTAACCTCAATATTTATGAAATACTTAACATTATAGTTTTGGCAAAAAGACACTTATTAGTAATTTTGCCCAAATTTTACTCTGCGGCTCAACTTTTGGTTACATTTACCCGGAAAGAAATAAAATGGCATTAATATTGATTTTGGATTTGCAATTTATATACCCTTAAATCTATTTGTCAAAGGATTCCGATCATCATATTATATTTAAATGAAAAATGTACGATAATCTCAGAAAATGGCTCGACATTGATGATTTGCTTTTTGAAAAGCGAAATAGGGATTATGGTGCTTATCAGCTTCGGAAAAGATATAATTCTGTGGTTATTACTGGAATCATACTGGCATCCCTGATTATAAGTTTGGCGGTAATGCTTCCATTCGCACTTACCCCTCATTCTGACAATGTTTTGCTGGGGAGAAGAAGCTATGTTCAAGTCAATATGGAAACCCTTGAACCTCCAAAAGAGGAGATTTATGTTCCTCCTTCTCCACCTCCACCGGAAGCCATTCATGTTGAAGAGATTGTCAGATATGTTCCACCTGCAGTTGTCGATAGTATTCCGCCACAAGAAAAATCGCAGCTTTCAACTGATGAGTATCTTAATCAGACAACTAACAAGAAAGTTGATTTTACAGGCACAGGCACAGGTGATAATCTGATGTCAGGACAGGATGGTACTGAGACAGATGAACCATTTTTCCTGGTGGAAGTAATGCCATCATTTAAGGGTGGAGGCTTGGATAAATTCCGGGATTGGGTCCAAAGACGAACCAATTATCCCCTGGCTGCTGTTGAAAAAAAGATAAAAGGAAAGGTTTATCTGACATTCATCGTTGAGAAAGATGGTTCTGTAAGTAATGTAACAGTTGTCAAAAGCGTTGACCCGGTGCTGGATAATGAGGCGATGAAAGCCATCTCTGAATCACCTAAATGGACTCCGGGTCTGCAGAGAGGAGAACCAGTCAGAGTAAGATATTCAATTCCTATTAATTTTAGTTTTAATTAAATTTAGTAATCAACGAAAGAGAGAGTTATCCTTACTCTTGATTTCAATGTTTTTATTATCTTTAACCACCTCTATATTTAAATTTAACTATATGAAAAGAATTGTACCCGTAATTTTTATCTTAACTATCCTCCTTGCAGGTTGCGGTTCCTCAAAGAAACAACTTGAGAAAGGAAACTATGATGCTGCTATTCAGAAAGCAGTAAAGGACTTGCGGAAAGATCCTAAAGATACTAAGAAGATCGATATTCTTAACCAGGCTTATAAAATTGCAAATGAACAGGATAATGAAAGAGTCCGTATGCTCAAAATGGAAGGGAAACCAAATAGCTGGGACGAAATTTATCTGGTTTATAAAGCATTGAACGACAGGCAGGCGCTGGTAAGAACACTACCGCCTTTGAATATGAACGGGAGATCAATCGAATTTCCTTATGTGGATTATATTCAAGACATGGTCAATGCAAAACGTAAAGCAGCCGATTTCTATTATACACATGGCGATGAGCTTATGAAAAGTGGGATAAAAGAGTCTTACAGACAAGCTTTTGCTGAATATATGCGGGCTAAGGAATATGTGGGTGATTATGAGGGAATTGATAATAAGATTCAGGATGCTAAACTCAGGGGTATAAGTAAAGTATTCATTTCAATTCAAAATAGTTCAATGCTGAAATTTCCGAAAGAGTTTGAGGATGATCTTCTGGCTCTCGATCTGCCCCGACTAAACTCGGAGTGGGTTGAGTACTCAACACAAAATCTTAATGAAAACACACAATACGATTATTATGTTAATGTAAATGTCAAAAACATTATGGTCAGCCCCGATCAGTCATTACAAAGGGATTCTGTTATTAAACGAAGAATTGAAGATGGTTTTACGTATGTTATGGATAAGAAAGGCAATGTAATGAAAGATTCCCTGGGGAATGATATTAAGCAGCCAAAGTATAAAAATCTTCAGTGCGCACTTGTCGAAACAATACAATCAAAAACCTGCCGTATAGATGGTGATGTAGTTGTGATCCAAATGAATCCGAATAAAGAGCTTAGAAAGGATCCGATAAGAGCTGAATCGAATTTTGAAAATATTTCCTCCCGCGCCCTCGGCGATATTCAGGCTCTTAATGCAAATCAACTTGAAAGAACAAAAACATCGATTGTGCCATTCCCAACAGATATAGAAATGGTTATACGATGTTCGCAATCGCTGAAAATGGCGATCAGAGGAGCAATTCAAAATGACAGGAGATTTATATATTAAAAAATTGTATAATAGTTTCAATACAATGTAATAATTCTGGAGTTTGTCAAAAAAGAGATTAATTGCATTGTTTTCCCTTTGTGTTACTTTGTGCCGTACTTTGTGTTACTTTGTGGTTAAATGAATTAGCTTATACCACTAAGATACACAAAGGTTTACACGAAGGTTCACAAAAGGCTTTTTAGAAATCCTCGTTGAGATTTTATTTTAATTATTACATATGATCGAAACAAATAAACCAAGGGAAAGGGCAATTCTGATTGGAGTTTTATATCATGGACAGGATGAAAGTGAAGTTGAAGATTTCCTTGAGGAACTCTCATTCCTTACCGAGACTGCGGGAGCAGAGCCGGTGAAACGGTTTATACAGAAACTGGATGCACAAAATCCGCGGACTTTTGTCGGATCCGGTAAAATTCAGGAACTCGCAAAATTTATAAGCGAGAACAAAATCGATATTGCAATTTTTGATGATGAGCTTACACCAAGCCAGCTTAGAAATATTGAAGATGCTCTCGGTTGCCGTATTCTCGACCGAACAAACCTTATCCTTGATATTTTTGCCCGCCGGGCGCGGACATCTCATGCACGCACACAGGTTGAACTTGCACAGTATCAGTATCTCCTTCCCCGCCTGACAGGTATGTGGACACATCTTGAGCGCCAAAGAGGAGGTATTGGATTAAGAGGCCCCGGTGAAACCGAGATTGAGACCGACAGGAGAGTCATCAGGGATAGGATCTCTCTGCTGAAAGATCAGCTTAAGAAAATAGATACACAGATGACTACACAGCGGAAGAACCGTGGAAAAATGATCAGGGTATCGCTTGTAGGTTATACGAATGTCGGCAAATCAACTATTATGAATCTGCTGAGCAAATCGGATGTTTTTGCTGAAAATAAACTTTTTGCAACTCTCGATACCACAGTGCGAAAAGTTGTAATCGATAACCTCCCATTTTTACTTTCCGATACTGTTGGATTTATCCGCAAACTGCCGACCGACCTGATTGAATCATTCAAATCAACCCTTGATGAGGTGCGTGAGTCAGATCTTCTTATACACATAGTTGACATCTCTCATCCTGCATTTGAAGAACAGATTAAAGTTGTAAATAGTACACTGAAAGATCTCAGAGTATCCGAAAAACCGCTGATAATAGTATTTAATAAGATCGATGCATTCTCCTATATTGTTAAAGATGAAGATGATCTTACTCCTTTGCTGAAAGATAATTATTCCTTATCTGATCTGAAAAAGACCTGGATGTCTTCGGATAAACATCATCTGACTGTTTTTATTTCCGCAAAAACAAAAGAAAATGTCGAAGAGCTGCGGAAGATTATCTATGAAGAAGTAAAGAAATTACATGTAAAAAGATATCCTTTCAATGATTTTCTTTATTATGCTTAGGCCACTCTATCGTTGTTGGGAAAGTCCTTTTTAACCACAAAACACACTAAGAAAGCACAAAGGGCACAAAGTTAAAACATTATAATTCAGTTCTTTGTGTTCTTTGTGTTATTCCTTTGAGATCTTTGTGTTTATTGGATTTCACCTTTGTCAACAACGCCATTGCGTGGCAAACCTATAGGATATTAATAAAGATTATTAGCCGCCATGTATTCCGCAATCTGAACAGCATTTGTAGCAGCCCCTTTTCGGATATTATCTGAAACTATCCACAGATTCAGACATTTTTCTTTCGAGAAATCCCTTCTGATCCTTCCGACAAAGACCTCATCTTTGTTATGGGCAAGAATAGGCATGGGATATTTGTTCTCTGCAGGATTATCATACACAACAACACCCGGGAACTTACTTAACAATTGTATTACATCCTCAATTTCGAAATCTTTCTCAAACTCAACATTAACAGCTTCAGAATGTCCTCCGACCACCGGGATTCTTACGACTGTAGCAGTTACCTGGATAGTCTGATCTTCAAGAATTTTACGTGTTTCATCGAGCAGCTTTTGCTCTTCTGTTGTATATCCGTCGGACTGAAAAGTTCCACCATGAGGGAAACAGTTTTTATCAATCTGATAAACATAAGCCATATGTCCCTTTATTCCGGCTCTTTCATTCTCCATCTGCGTAACGGCTTTGACACCTGTACCTGTCACCGATTGATATGTTGCCACTACCAGACGTTTGATCTTGTACTTTCTGTGCAGGGGAGCCAGTGCCATTACCATCTGTATTGTCGAACAGTTCGGATTTGCTATTATTCTATCACCCTTCTTAATAACATGACTGTTTATTTCAGGAACGATCAGAGGAACATTTTTATACATACGCCAGAATGAGGAGTTATCAATTACGACTGTCCCGTTTTTTGCAAAAATCGGAGCCCATTCCCCTGATGTCGATGCCCCGGCGGAGAAGATCGCAAATTCGGGTTTTGATTCAACCGCTTCCATAACACTTATAACCTTGATGGGCTTGCCTTTAAAAATGACCTCTTTACCAACCGATTTCTCTGAAGCAGCAGGCAGCAATTGTGATAAAGGGAAGTTTCTCTCTTCGAGTACTTTTATCATTGTCCTGCCAACCATTCCGGTGGCTCCTACAACAGCAGCTTTCATATTTATTTATTTGGAATAAATTAAGTTATTGTTTAAATTTACTCTGACATTAAAACTGTCAAAATTAGCTTTTTTTTCAATTCGTCCCGCTGCATGAAAAAAGTTATTTTGTTGGCTTTATTAATGCCTGTACCGGCATTTGGCCAAATTGTCGAAAACTTCGAGTCAGAAAGTATTATTAACTGGATTCAAAGTCCTGAAGGACGTTGGAACACCGATACTACAGCAACCCTTTCAGGAAGGTTTTCATTACATCATATATTCGATAATCCTGATACCGGGACTGACCGGATCGGAATCCGGGTAAAAAGCCTTCATCCATCGGAGGGAGTTGCCAGATGGTCATTTCTTGTCAGGTACGGATATGATCCTTCATCTTTAAATAATTGGTCAGTATTCCTTATGTCAGATAAAGGTCCTGAAAGTATGTCACCGGAAGGAGGAACAAATGGATTTGCTATAGGAGTCAATCTTACAGGATCGGATGATACTCTGCGACTATGGAAAGTAAAAGGTAATCTGGTAACAAGTGTAATTAACAGCCGGATAAACTGGCAGACAGATGTCGGCATAGCCAACCCCGTGAAAATATTTGTTGAAAGATCACAAGATGGAAACTGGAACATTTCAGTCAGCAGAATGAATGGAATTCTTATTGGTACTGCTTCCGGTACTGACAATGAATTGTTCAGTCAGGAATGGTTTGGAGTATATTATAGATATTCTTCAACACGCGACAGGCTTCTCTGGCTCGATGATATAAATATTGTCGGGACTTTTTACGAAGACAATGAAGCTCCTGTTATTACAAGATGTGAACTATCGGGAAAGAAGTCAGTAGAAATCACCCTGGACGAAGAGCCTGGCAACGGGATAATGGTTCCGGAAAATATATCATTAAATGTTGAAGAGAACAAGTCAATAAGTGTTGTAAAAAAGGATAATCTGACATATCAAATTGGGTTTCCCAACGAGCTCAGTAACAGATCTACAGATAGTTTGATTATTAACAGATTATGTGATGTCTCAGGCAATTGTTCGCAGAATATCAGAATAAGCTTCACTCCTGTGTGGGCAGGGATTGGAGATGTGGTAATATCTGAAATCATGGCCGATCCATTACCCGAAGTCTCATTGCCCGGTAAAGAATATATTGAAATAACAAACACAACCGGATATTCTTTCAATCTTAAAAACTGGAGACTCTCAACTTCCGGTCAATACGCTCTCTTTCCCAAAACATCAATCCCTCCATCGGGTATCATAATTCTATGTTTGTCACAGGATACTATGTTTTTTCAAAAATTTGGAAAAGTAACAGGCTTGAAACAATTCCCTTCTCTTACCGATGGAGGCAAGCTCATTTTTATCTCTGATAGTACCGGTACATTTATTCATGGTGTGGAGTATTCTTCGGAATGGTATAAAGATGATCTAAAATCGAAGGGAGGATGGTCGCTTGAAATGATAGATACAAGATTTCCGTTTTACTACCAGGACAACTGGAGAGCATCTGAATCAAAGAAAGGAGGAACGCCGGGGTCAGTAAATTCTGTTGCTGAAAGTAACCCGGATATTTCATTTTTTGGAATTCAGAATGCATTTCCTGCTGACAGTTCTACCGTTCACATTCGTTTTTCAGAACCGGTTTTTAATCTTGCCGGTAAAACAGGAAAGATAAAAATTGGAGAGAAGGGGATAACTGATATATCCCCAACGGACCCTCTTTATCGTGAATTCGCTGTTAAACTGAAGGATCCTCTTAAGAGAATAGGAATTTATCAACTTGAGATTCCGGATGACATTTTTGATTTCGCGGGAAACCGGATGCAGAAATGCGATTTTAGCTTTGGTATTTCAGAGCCGGCTGAACCGGGAGATATTCTTTTTAATGAGGTACTTTTCAATCCTATGCCTGGTGATCCTGATTATCTGGAACTATTTAACTGCTCAGGTAAAGTTATTGATGCCTCACGATTGGAGATAATTTCTTTAAACGATGCTTCCGGTGACGAGTCAGAAGCTATACCAGTCTCTGGTGAAGACAGATGTATACTACCGGGAGAGTATTATGCCATAACCACTGACACAAAAAAAATTTCAGAACGATATTTTTCAACTAATCCTGATCATCTTTTTGAAACCGAATCACTTCCTTCGATGCCCGATGATAAAGGACATTTGATCTTATATAACAGGGAACTTGACAGGATAGATGAGTTAGTATATAATGATGATATGCACTATTCACTCTTGTCGAGTCATGAAGGCGTTTCACTTGAAAAAACTGATCCCCGGAATGAATCTGAAGTGGCAGCCAACTGGCATTCTGCGACCGAAAGTTCCGGATGGGGAACGCCGGGGGCTTCCAATTCGGTGTTTGCAGAAATTCCATCATCCTCTAACAAAATAGTTCTTTCGTCCTCGAAAATAACTCCTGATAGCGATGGCAATGAAGATTTTCTTACTATAAAGATGAATCTTATAGGAAGTGGAAATGTTGTTTCAGCAATGGTTTTTGATGAAGCAGGAAACTATGTGAAGAAGATCGCAGCAAATCTTTACGCTGGGGCTGAAGTATCTCTTATATGGGATGGAACTGCGGATGATGGTTCCCTTGTTAATACAGGAGTTTATATTTTACTCATCACTTTATATAATGATGCCGGCAAAACTGAACGATGGAAAAAAGTCTGTACGGTAATTAGAAATTAGTAAAAATTGCTTTTTGAGAAATTGTGTTCCTTTTCACCACAAAGGAACACAAAGGAATACACTAAGTAACACAAAGTCAAAATCAAATAAATATGGATAGAGAAGAAATTTTCAAAAAAGTTCTAGACTGTTCCTTTAAAGTTCATTCCATTTTAGGCCAGGTTTACTCGAGAGCGCTTATACTGAATGTTTATATTTTGACATTAAACAATCTGGGTTGAAAGTTGAGAAACAAAAACCTCTGCCATTAATATATAAGGAGGTGCATCTCGATGCAGGATATCGGCTGGATTTATTAGTTGAAGATTGTATAGTAGTGGAAATTAAATCCATCGAAGTGTTGGCAGATATACATATGGCACAGATTCTTACTTATCTGAAACTGTCAAAATGCAGATTAGGTTTATTAGCGAATTTCAATGTTTTACATCTAAAAGATGGGATTAAACGGGTTATCATTTGATCCTTCGAGTCCCTTTGTGAAGTACTTTGTGTTCCTTTGTGGTTAAAATTTACAACGACGAAATCATCTCAGTCATGATTGTTGTCATACGCGCTTCGGTTTTAGCAGCCTCATTCTGAACAGATTCGTGTGTTGTATACTCAATTTTTCCTTCAACACCCAGATCGGTAATTACACTGACAGCAAAACAAGGGAGATTCATATGCCGTGCAATGATAACCTCAGGAGTTGTGGACATTCCGACAGCATCTGCACCGATAATCCTGAAATATCTGTATTCAGCAGGCGTTTCAAAGGTAGGGCCGCTTGTCGATAAATATACACCTTTATGGATTCTTATATTATTTTCTTCCGCAATAAGTAATGCTTTATTTACGAGGTACTTATCATAAGCTTCTCCCATATCCGGAAATCTGGCGCCTATCCTTTCATCGTTCTGTCCAATCAACGGATTTGGCAGAAGATTAATATGATCTGTAATTACCATTATATCTCCAATCTGGAACGAAGGATTTACTCCTCCGGCTGCATTGGAAAGAAATAAGCATTTGATCCCAAGGTACTTCAGCACCCTTACAGGTAAGGCCACCTGTTGCGCTCCATAACCTTCATAATAATGGAACCTTCCTTTCATTGCAACAATCTTCTTCTTCCCGAATTCTCCGTAGATGAGTTTACCTGCGTGACCTTCAACTGTTGAGACAGGGAAGTTTGGGATATCTTTGTAATCAATTTCAATGCGTTTATCAATTTTAGCTGTAAGTTCACCAAGCCCGGTTCCCAGGATTATACCTGCCTCAGGATCAATAATCCCTTTTGCTCTCAGGAACTTTGTTGTTTCGATGATTTTTTCTAACATAGTTAATTATCAGATTATCAAACTCATCTTTATCTTCATTCAAAAATTGTATTTCTATAGGAATATAAAAAAATGCTGATCTGATCGATTGTGCAATATTAGTAAATTCCCGCAGTCTCACTGCATCTTTTTCTGTTGTAAACAGATATCTCCTTGCCGACTTGAGATTATTATAAGCCGAAGAAAAACCAAGCACATCTTTTTCATTAAAACTATAGTGATCAGGAAATGTCAGATGGATTATCTCGCCATAACTCTTTTGCAGATAATCTTTTAGAGGTTGGGGATTGGCTATTCCTGTTATAAGAACAATCCCACAACCTGAACATTCTGATAAATCAGTCTGAAATCCTTCCTGGCAATCTTTAAAAACAGGTATGGGTGATTTATATCTGAATGTTGTAAAATACAGATTCTGATAGGGTGATTTGTTTATTTCTTTTACAATAAGCCTTCTTTGAATCGGGGAGATATTTTCCGGGCATTTCGTGATAAGTATCATTTCGGCTCTCCTCATATTTCCTTTGCTTTCTCGCAGATTGCCATAAGGAAGCATGTGGTCTCTGAAAAAAGGTCGTTCATAATCAGAAAGAAGAATGGAAAAGCCAGGAGTTATTCTTCTATGCTGGAAACCATCGTCCAGAATAATCACCTCAGTTTCAGGATATTCCTGTAGAATTCTGCTTACGCCGTGAACCCTGTTTCCGTCGACTGTTACAAGAACATCGGGAAAATTTTGGAATATCTGCATTGGCTCATCACCAATATCAGTGACCGGCGCTGTTGATGAAGCAATTCTGAAGTCGCGGGTCTTCCTTTTATACCCTCTGCTAAGTGTCGCTACTTTAAAATTCTCCCGGAGCAATCCTGTAATGTATTCAGTATGCGGGGTTTTGCCTGTACCGCCAACAGTTATATTCCCGACGCAAATTATGGGAAAAGGGAACTCCACAGAAGGAATAATTCCGGCATCGTATAAAAAATTTCTGAAGCCTGTTATAAGACCGTAAATAAGTGAAACTGGATAGAGCAGTATATTCTTTAAACGTATCATTCTATTTAGCAGTGCCTAAAGTGCCTAGAGTTGACCCATTTTTAAACTCTAAGTACTCCAAACTTTTCCCTTATTGTATTTCAATAAAATATGGTAGTCGTGCCTGTATTCCTGACATTGCTTTAATTTCCTGAACCATATTATAATACTTAACCGATTCTCCAAGTTCGTTTTTCAGGATGCTTTGCTTTACTTCTCCGGTAAGCTGAGAAAGAATTCTCGTGTATGGGTCTTCAAGGACAGGTAATTCTTTTACCGAGAAAGATTCAATACCCGCAAGCTTTGAAGCGCCTTTAATTGCATCTTTAAGTCCGCCTATTTCGTCGACAAGACCAATTTTCAGTGCGCTGGTTCCGCTCCAGACTCTTCCCTGTCCGATGCTGTCGACAGATGCTGGACTCATTTTCCGTCCTGATGCAACTTTGCTGACAAAATCGCTGTAAATCATTTCGATACTCAACTGCATTAATTCTTTCTCCTTGGGCTTCATTGGCCGGAGTATTGAAGGAAAATCTGAATTCTTATTTGTATTTACAATTTCAGTTGTTAATCCGAGTTTATCTTCCAGAAGCTTGCCTGCATTTGGTATCAGACCGAAGACACCTATTGATCCTGAAATAGTCATCGGATCGGCATAGATTTTTGTCCCGGGAGCAGAAATAAAGTATCCTCCTGATGCAGCATAATTCCCCATAGATATCACAACTGGTTTTACTTTCGCAGAAAGATCCAGCTCCCGCCACATTAAATCTGAAGCAGTCGCACTGCCACCCGGAGAGTCAACTCTCAGAACTATTGCCTTTATAGAAGTATCAAGCCTGGCCTTTCTGATCACATCGGCATAATAATTTCCTCCGATGTTTGAATCGTTCCCTTTGCCGGTTACAATAGTTCCGGATGCATAAATAACAGCTATTTTGTTCTTTGCTGAATAAGTTGTTTTAGTGTCTGGGACTTTACTGTATTTGGTCATGGATATCAGGTTAAGTTCTTTGTCTTTATTTATACCTGACATGATTTTAAGAGTATCAATTAATTCATCACGGTATTTCAATCCGTCAACCAGTTTTGTTTCAAACGCTCTGGGTGCAAAATTCCCGTCAAGATTATCAGCGAGCTTGTTAAGCTGATCAGCAGGTATGTTCCTCGATTTTGATACGTCTCCAATGACCTGGTTCCATAATGAGCCGGCATAATCTTTTATCTGGGTTCTGTTATCCTCACTCAGTTTATCAAGAATAAACGGTTCTACTGCGCCCTTAAATTTACCGTGCCGTATCACCTGGACATCAATGCCGATCTTTTCCAGAGCTTTTTTGAAGAACATTACTTCACTGCTCAGACCCTTGAAATCGACCATTGACCCGGGGTTAATAAAAATCTTGTCAGCTGAAGTAGCCAGATAATAGCACTCTTGTGTAAGTATATAATCGGAATAAGAGATAACAAACTTGCCTTTTTCCCTGAATTTCAGAAGAGCGTTCCTGATCTCTTCAGTTGTTGCCCAACCTGAGGTAAGAAGTCCGTTTTCAATCAGAATGCCTTTAATCTTATTGTCACCTGAGGCTTTTTCAATATTATTCAGTATTTCATTCAACCCGGGTGCCGGAGACAAAGTCATATTAAACAGGTCAATTCCGGCAAGCGGATTTTGATCTCCTCTGTCGGGAATCGTTACCCCTGC